>DFKU01000025.1:12426-15366 GCA_002373615.1 Alphaproteobacteria bacterium UBA3637
CTGTGGACGGATGCTAAAAAACTGCCATAAACAGCACCACTTATTCAATATATTCGGCGGTCATCCGCCCGATATGGGACGGATCATATGGCGGATTTTTTAGTTCCGGCACTTTGGTCAAAACCAAAATGCAAGACTATTATAACCGTTTTTTATTTTTATTGCAAGGATTATTCTTTTTGATATTGCTGAATCAGAGTGGGGTGCATTTTTGTTTTTATGCTATTCAAAAAAGCGTGCCTTTTATGGCATTGTTCTGAAAAAGCTTTCGCATAGGGTGCTAAGATATCAAGCCCATTTTGTGTATATCTTTCCGGTTTAAATTCCAAAGGGAACCCCTTATTTAATAAGGACACCCCAATATCCACCATTTGTAAATGAAGTTTTTGGATGGGAAGTAAATTTTGTGGATCATTTTTATATAAATAGCTTTCATCAAATAAGTCAAGCCTTAACCAATAACTGCTGTGCAAGAAAATACTTTCTAAAATTTCTGGCCCTGCCTGTTGATCATATTTAAAATCCGGCTGTTGAATAATTTGTCTGATTTTTTCCAAGCGGGGAACAAAGGGGCCCTGTTCTTCCAATAAAGAATATATTTGGGCATATTTTCTTCTAATCATTTTTCCTCTTTTGGTGGTAAGATATCAATTTTTGTTAAACGATTTTTATCACGCTGTGCCACAGTAAAGATCCACCCATTTAAATCAAATTGTTGTCCTTCCTCGGGGATTTTTTCGGTGATGTACATCAACAGGCCCGCCAAGGTGGCCGCTTTTTCATCAGGTAAATCCCAATGAAAAGCGCGGTTCACATCACGAATGGTGGCATTGCCGTTTAAGCGATAGGTCCCATCCGGAAGAAGCGTCCAATTGAGTGAAGCAGGTTGCACCCCCAAAGTATCATCAGACATATCCCCCACAATTTCTTCCAAAATATCCTGTAAAGTGACAACACCTAACACATCCCCATATTCATTCACCACTATCGCAAAGTGATCTTTATGGCGCCGAAAAACAGAAAGCTGATCTAACACTGTCACAGTATTTAAGGCAAAGTGAGGTTTTGTGCAATAATTTAAAACATCCACATGCTTATTTTGTTCAAAATCTGTCTTTAATTTCAGACCTTTTTTAATATGTAAAATCCCCACGATATTATCACGACGCCCTTTAAATAAAGGAATACGAGAATAAGGATTTTTCATCAATGTATTTAAAATTTCCGGAATGGGGGTATCCACGCTTAAACTGGAAACACGCGACCTATCCACCAAAATATCCCCCAAAGTCACTTCGGATAAATCCAACACACTGGAAAGCATTCCTTTTTCACGACGTAAGACATCTTTTTTTTCTTGTAAAGAAAGTGTGCCACGCAATTCTTCCTTGGCCATTTCTTCTGCTGGTAAGGCTTCTTTTTGCTTGGGAAGTAGTTTCAGCGTCTGACGTGAAATCCAATTGAGTCCCCGAACAACAGGCGCAAAGATTTTAATCAGAATAAACAAGGGCCATGCCACAAAAAACGCAACGGGCGTTGTCATACGCATCGCATAGGTTTTGGGTAAAATTTCAGCAAAAATCAGCACAATAAAACTGACCAAAAAGGTGGAAATCCACACCCCCCAGCGCGCGCCAAAAGCCTGAATCAACAAACCGGTAGAAAGCGCGGTAAGTGCAATATTAACAATGTTATTTCCCAATAACAATGTTCCCAATAAAGTATCTGGCTTTTGCTTGATTTCCATCAGAATTTTCGCTTTTTTATCCCCATTTTCAGCTCGACTGTTCAAAAGCGGTAAAGACACAGCCGTCATGGCTGTTTCGGTGCCGGAAAAGAAAAAGGATAATGCCAGTAAAATCAATAAAATCAGATAACTCATTTAAACCTCTTGGGATGATAGGGGGTAATAACTTTCATTTTTTCCAATTCTTGTAATAAGCGAATAACAGTTTTTGACGGGTGTTCATCAAATGAATCCACCGTCAAATCTGCCTCAGCAAAAATCGGGGCAGATTTTTGAAATAGTTTTTGAATGACTTCTTGATTGTCGGCGGAAGGCACCAAAGGGCGATGTGTGCGCCCTTCAGTGCGGTTAGAAATGACTTCGGCATCCACTTTTATCCAAATAGACAGAGCTGATTTTTTGGCCAGCTCCCGTGTGGCTTTGGATAGAAAAGCGCCCCCGCCTGAGGACAAAACACATGGCTCCTCTGCCAACAAACGCGCCATCACCTTTTCCTCGCCCTTACGAAATTCAGCTTCTCCGTATCTGGCAAACAAATCCGAAATCGTAAAACCTGTGGATTTTTCAATTTCTTTATCGCTGTCTTTAAAAGGTAAATTTAATTTATGGGCCAACATTCTGCCCACGCTGGTCTTCCCTGATCCCATCATACCGACCAGCAACAGAATTTTTGGTTGTAATAATTTTTGACTCATGCTATAACTATAACATGTTTTTTTAAAATTGTCCAGTTTAGGAGGAAAAATGCGTTTTTCAGAATCAAAAAAAAGAATGCCGTGGATGTTATTGTTTATTGTTGTTGTATTGGGAGCTGTTTTGGCGCTGGGTTTCTGTGGGATGAACCCCACCCAAAAAGTGACCCAAAAAACGATTATCTTTGAAGCCGATTAAATGCCTTTGGAATTGGTAGATGCTTTTTTGGAAATGATGCAGGCAGAGCGTGGCTCGGCCCACAACACGGTTGCCGCTTATCGCAAGGACCTGACTGATTTTTTCAAGTATCTGGAATTGACACACCAAGATGTACTGAATATTAAGGGGGAACATTTGCGAGGCTATTTAACCTTTTTAAGAAGTTTAAAAGCTTCCCCTAAAACACAAGGGCGTCACTTGTCAGCTATTCGTGAATTTTATCGATTTTTATATTCGGAAGATAAAGTTAAAGAGAACCCTTGTGATTATGTGGATTCCCC
>DFKU01000036.1 GCA_002373615.1 Alphaproteobacteria bacterium UBA3637
TTGCATGCAGTGGGCCTATCCCTTCCCGGCAAACACATTACGGTCAATTTGGCCCCCGCAGATGTGGTGAAAGAAGGCACGCATTATGACTTACCTATCGCCATGGCTTTGTTGGGGGCAATGGAAATTTTTCCGGCGGACAGATTGTTAAATTCGTTGATGATGGGGGAATTGGGCTTGGATGGCAGTATTCGTCCTGTATCGGGAATTTTGCCAGCCAGTATGGCTTCCGTAGGCTATGAAATGAGCTTTGTGTGTCCTGAAGCGCAAACGGGGGAGGCCCTATGGTCAGGCACAAGGGATTTAGTTCCGGCGCAAAATTTATTGCAACTGATTCAACATTTTAAGGGCACGTCCGTCATTGCTTGCCCCACTGAAACACCCCCCATTACTCAAAGTCCTTATACTTTGGATATGGCGGATGTCAAGGGGCACGAAAGTGCCAAACGGGCTTTGGAAATTGCGGCTGTTGGGGGCCATAACTTATTGATGGTGGGGCCTCCGGGCTCAGGGAAATCCATGCTCGCTTCACGCCTTCCGTCTATTTTGCCGGAACTTTCTGTGGAAGAAATGTTGGAGGTCAGTAAAATTCATTCGGTGGCAGGCCTTTTAAAAGATGGGCAACTGATTACCCAAAGACCCTATCGTGCCCCGCACCATTCTGCCTCAACACCCGCAATGGTGGGTGGGGGACTCCGCGCCAAACCGGGGGAAATTTCTTTGGCACACAGAGGCGTTCTCTTTTTGGATGAACTCCCTGAATTTTCACGCCAAACATTGGAAGCGCTTCGTCAACCCCTTGAAACCGGCATTGTATCCGTGGCCAGGGCAAATTCACATGTATCCTATCCTGCGCGTTTTCAACTGATTGCCGCCATGAATCCATGTCGGTGTGGATACTTAGGCGTTCCTGGGCGGAGCTGTTCCCGTGCACCCAAATGTGCCGAAGAATATCAAGCCAAAATTTCAGGTCCTATGTTGGACCGTATTGATTTACAAATTGAAGTGCCCCTTTTGTCTCCATGGACTTTGGGGAGTTTGGGCCCCGCCGAAAGTTCTGCCAGTATTTTAAAACGCGTTAAATGTGCACGGGACTTTCAAGCGCAGCGCCAGAAAAAACTGAATGCTGAGATTGATGGTACGGAATTAGAACAGATTGCCAATTTAAGTGAGGAGGCCCGAAAGCACTTGATTCAATCGGCCGAAAAAAGTCAGCTGTCCGGACGGGGATTTCATCGCATGATTCGCGTGGCCAGGACCATTGCTGATATGGCTTATTCTGATCAAATTTTGCCCGAACACATCACGGAAGCTTTTGCCTTTCGACGCCCTGAAAGGAAGGGATAATGGACTTAATGGAAATCTTATTATCCCCAATCTGTGGTACCATTGGTTTGGGAATTGCCGTTTTGTATCATATACTGCGTACAAAGCAGTTAAGGCGCAACTTATCCATTCAATATGATATGCTGCAAAATGGTCCAACAGGTTTGGTCTTTGTCCAAAACGATCGGCTCTTAGTCAATAAAACTTTTTGTTTAATGCTGGGAATAAAGCGAATGAGTCGGTGGGATAAATTTTTGGATTTATTTTCAAATGAAACACAGATTCTTTTGATGGATAAATGTCGTCAACTAAAAAAACAAAAGATTCCTTTTGTTGAAACGATATACCATCAAAAAAGAATTTTTATAGTGCAAGGGCAAGCCGGTCCTAAAAATACCTTTACACTCTGGTGGATGGATGTCAGTCAATCCAGAAAGAAAGTTGCCAAGGAAAAGCAAAAAAACAAAATTTTAACCAACCAAAAAAAGTTATTGGAAAAAGCATGGGAAACACTGCCTTTTCCTGCCTTTATTCGTCAAGGAGAAAAATCATTATTTGCCAACCAAGCTGTTGGAAATGATGCCAAAACATTAAACGCCTTACATTGGGTGAGCTTGCCTTTTAAAATGGATGAATTGGCTTATACTTTGACTTATGGCCAAGAAACCCACACAGAGGAAGAATTGCAATCCTTAGTCAGAGAGGTCACAAATGCGCACCAAAGATTATGCCAAGAATTACCTTGTTCGGTTTGTTTGTTCAATTCATCCGGGCAACTTATTACTTGTTCAAAACCTTTTGCAAAATTATGGCAATTGGATGAAAAATGGATTAAAAGAAAACCAAATTATGAAGATTTTTTGGATGTTGTTCAAGAAAAGGGGCTGATGAATCGGGTGATGGATTTTGCGCAATATAAAAAGCAACAAAGGGGGCAATTTGCCAGTCTTTCTGAAACGCAAGAAATATTCCTGTATTTACCCAATGGTAAAATTATCCATCGCTTGATGATTCCCTTTGCTTCAGGCAGTGTGATTTTATTGGATGAAGATAAGTCCACTTAAGCGCGCTTTAAATATTCTTGTACCAACTGGTCTGTATCAGAAATTTCCCGAGAGAGCTTTTCTGTCAACAAAACATTTTTGTTCCCTGAGGAATAGATTTTAAGGTAGGGACCAAGACCTGACAAATCCACATCCAAAATAACAGATTCATGAATAGCGGGGCGGGAAACCAAGATAGCATATTTCCTGTCCACCCATTCTTTTCCCAAAACGAAATTCATTTCCCTGGGCGTTAAATTCCATGTGGCATAATCGGATTCATTCGCTTGAGGATTACGGAAAAATACCACTGTTTGGCATTGACCGCGAATCACATCGCCCAGTCCGTTTTCATCCAAGAATTTGGGTTGCTGAAACGCACACAAAAAGGCTTGACGTTTTTTACGTCCTTCACGCAATCCCACAATAAAGCTTTCACGGAACATGGGGTGTTCCAACATGGGGGCCGTTTCATCAATCATAATCATTGTTGGCGTTCCTTTGGCAGTCGCCAAGGTATGAATGCGATGCATGACATAGCTGATGACCGCCGGTGCCAAAGTGGCATCTTGGAAGATGGTGGTAAAATCAAAGCCCATATAACGTGAATCCAAATCCAAGTTATCAGTGGGGGAGTTAAAGATCCGGCCATATTGGTCTGTATCAATCCAGCGATTCAGCTCACGACGCATATAACTGTTGGGCGCAAAGCAGGATTTATACAAATTTTTCAAAAGACGCTGATCTTGGGGTAAGTATTCAAAAGCGGTGGTAACTGCGCGTGCTATTTCGGCCTCTGAAACAGCATCTTTTCCCCCTGTAATATCGCGTACCCAAGAACGCAAGAAAGCACGATTATCGGGCGTATCTGGAATGGCAAACGGGTTCAAAGAAACAGAATCTTCACCCCCATCAAATTTAACATAAGGGGCCCCTTGTAAAGTCGCAAATACCTTGGCTCCGTTATTACGATCAAAAAAGTACACATTCAAATCAGGAATACGCAAGGCTTGGCCTGCCATAAAGCTGAAGAAAGTCGTTTTACCTTGACCCGTTGGCCCAATTAAAGCAGTATGCGCCACCGCATATTGTTCTTCTGTCACATGAAATTGGAAAGCATAGGGTGTCCCAGTAATGGTGCGAAACCAGCTGAGTGGAACAGGTCCCCAATCAGACTTTGTTCGCCCTTCGGGGGCTTTATCAATCAATCCAGCACATGCCACCACACGGGATAAATAAAGATAAGTTCTGGGGTACACATCATAGGTGGGGAATTGGCTAAAAAACACTGCTTGCGCTGCCCACCCGTCCCGAACAGGTGTCACACTATACAATCGGCACAGGCGTTCTACTTCTTCTACCCCAAATTTAATTTCTTCTTCCGTATCCCCAAAGACAATTATGCTTTGTGCATATTCATTTAAGGTTTGTGAGTTGGCATCACTGGCATCCAATTCTTCCAATGCCACCCCATATTGTTGCATCACAGATTGTGAAAAGGTAGTCAAATATGCCATTCTTCTTTGCTGCATCAAAAGGGCTGAAGCTTTAACCATGGGAACGGGCTTTACATTATGGAGCAAGGTTAGTTCCACATCCAAACTTAAAAAATCAGCAATCATTTGTTCATCCATAAAATCCCCCGGACGGCGAATCCCCATGGTCACAGCATACTTTACCCGATCCCCATTGAAGTATTTAATAATTCCATCATCCCGCGTAAAGTGGACATAGTCTGCTGTTAATAAATCATTTAAATATTCCCCTTTTTCGGCATGAACCATAGGCTCAGGTCGTGACAAGGGAGAACACATCCTGGCAAATACCCAAAATGGACTTTTATCACGATTATTCAGATTGTTTGTTTCACTGAGGAGTTGAGGTTCATACATATCCAAGATGCTGGTTAAGGCAGAACTTGCCTGATCTAAATCCTTCATCGCTTCTTTACGATCATTGACAGAGATAATAATGTAGTGCCTGTTTTTAAAAATACGATGCAAACTTTCCATCCATTTTTCAGAAACGGCTTTTAACAATTTATTATCCGAAAAGGCTTCTTCTTCATGAAGTTCCACCTTTTCGCGGATGGTAATAATGCGTGAAACTATTTCTAATTCAGCCATAGAATCAATCCAGCGTTTTCTGGCTTCCATCAGGGTAATTCTGTCTTCCGGTAATAATAAGGTTGTATCGGCACCCTTTACTTCGTAGACTCTGGCTAACCCACCAGTATGCAGGTGGATAGTGGCTCCATCATCATCCAAACTTTCAAATGGTAAAAAGTTAGCTAAACGTGTTTCCTTTGGCTTTGGTAAAACCCATTCGCCCACTTTTGTAATAAATACAAATGTCAACAGTATTGCCGATAAAATACCGATAATTGCCAGAATGGTTGGTGTTGAACTGGCTGTTGTTAAAATAAAGTCTACAATACTGGCATTTGTACTTAACATTGTTTCTTCCTATGGTGCGAATTTATTTCCCCGTGAACGATATATGTTTTTAGTTGTTGCAGGACCGTTTTGTCCCCAAGCTAACATCATGTGGGACAAATGCGGTTCTCGTGCGCCATAAATAACAATAACAACATGAACAGCTAAAATCGTCCAAATAGCCCAAATGGGATTTCCCTGAAACAAAGCAATCCAAATAAAAATAATGGGAACTTGTGTGGCAAAATTCACGATAGCAGGAACCATCGGCGCCCAAAAGACGCGTGGTGGCATGGCTACAGCTTTTAAAATTGGTTCTCTCATAATCCCCCAATCCTCTTCTTTAGGGTTAGTTTAACCTAAATAAACAGAAAAAGAAAGCAAAAAATGAAATTTTATTTCTTTTTTGTTTTTTGCCACATCTGAATCCATTTTAAGATATTCGGTACTGTGAAACCAAAATGTCGGATTAATTTATTGCCAGGAGCACTGGCACCAAAGGAATCAATCCCAATCACAAGCCCATCATTTCCAACCCACTTTTGCCAGCCAAATGAAGCACCCATTTCAATGGCAAGGCGGGGTGCCATTCCCAAAACTTGTTCCTGATAGCTTTTGGGTTGCTCAGAAAAGAGTTCCCAACATGGCATAGATACCACGGCACAATTTGGTATTTTTTCTGCTATCTGCAAGGCCAGCGTCACCTCAGATCCTGTTGCTAATAAAGTCAATTTTCGTTTTCCTTTGGCTTCCCTTATAACGTATGCTCCCTTGGCTGTTAAATTTTCTTTAATTTCATTACGAATCGTGGGTAAGTTTTGACGCGATAAAACAATGATGCTCGGCCCTTTAATTTTCTGAAAAGCAAGCATATAACTTTCGGCTGTTTCAATACTATCAGCCGGTCTAAAGACAGTTACATTCGGCATCGCCCTGAAAGAAGCCAAATGTTCAATGGGTTGATGGGTGGGGCCATCTTCCCCTGTGGCTACGGAATCGTGCGTAAAGATGAAAACTTCATGAAGCTTCATCAAAGCGGCCAACCTGACAGAAGGACGCAAATAATCTGAAAAAACAAAAAAAGTACTGGCATAAGGGACAAAGCCACCATAGGCTGCTATCCCGTTGGTAATGGCTGCCATCGCATGTTCGCGAACACCGTAATTGATGTAGTTTCCTTGATAAGTGGGGGACATTATTTCTTTGGATTCGGTTGTCTTTGTTAAATTGGACGCCCCCAAATCCGCGGATCCTCCAATAATTTCTGGACATTGTTTTAAAACAGATTCCAAAACTTGTTGTCCCGCTTTACGGGTGGCTATTTCAGGCTTTTCAATTACCCACTTAGACATTAAATTTTTAAGTGAAAAAGCGACTTTCAAAGGTTGTTTTTTATTTTCAACCGAGGTCGTTCTGCGCCCCGCTTGACGCCAATCGGATAAAATATCTTCGGGCACTTCAAAAGCAGGATAAGACCAATTCAAATTTTTTCTTAAACCTTGCAATTCTTCAGTTCCCAATGGCGCCCCATGGCTGGCTGATTTGCCTGCTTTTGTGGGGGCACCAAATCCAATGGTTGTTTTGCAATCAATTAAAACTGGCTTATCCGAATTTTGGGCTTCTGCGAGAACTTTTTCAATTTCGCCAAAGTCATGTCCATTACAAGATAAAACTTGCCAGCCATCTGCTTCAAAACGCATTTTCATGTTGGTGGCTGAACTGATATTCGTCTTCCCATCAATTGTAATTTCATTATCATCCCACAACACAATCAAGTTGTTGAGTTTCCAAAGCCCCGCCAAGGCAATCGCTTCCTGGGCAACCCCTTCCATCAAACACCCATCGCCCACAGAGCAATAAATTTTATGGTTACGCTTTTGAATTTTAGCCGATAAAGCCATTCCCACAGAGCTGGCTATTCCTTGCCCTAAAGGACCCGCCGAAAAATCAACCCCTGGAGTTACACCTAACTCCGGATGTCCCGGGGTAATGCTCCCCAGTTGGCGAAATTTTTTCAGCTGTTCCAAAGTCATTTTTGGAAAACCTAGCAAATAAAAAATACTGTACAGCAAAGACGAACCATGTCCGTTTGAAAAAACGAATCTATCCCGATTTTCCCAAGTGGTGTTTTGAATATCAAAGTGCATGAATTTTGTCCATAAAACAGTCATAATATCCGCCATCCCCAAGGCAACCCCCGGGTGTCCGGATTTTGCCTGTTCGATCATTTCCACGGACAGCATACGTGCGGCATTTGCCATTTTTTGTAAATCCATTTATTCCCCCTTTTTTAAAAAATAAAAAGTATTGCGTCCGGCTGAACGCTTCTCTAATAAAACAAAGTCAACTGGAATTTCCACTTTATTTATTTTATCTTCCTCAATAATAATTAAAGTGTTTTCATCAATCCAGCCTTGTACCAAAAACTTTGGAAGAGCCTGTTCCCAAAGCCCCCTCCCATAGGGTGGATCCATAAATAAAATATCCATTGATTGAGTGGCCACTGGGGGCGTTAAAGCATCCCCATATAATTCAAATGAAATCCCTTTTCCGTTTTGACGGATTGTTTTTTGGGCGCTTGGATTGTTTTCAAATAAAAAGATAGCTTTTGCGCCCCGTGAAGCGGCCTCTAATCCCACTGCACCCGAGCCCGCAAAAACATCAGTAAATCTGATTTCCTCCCATCTTTTTCCTAATTTTGTAAGGCGAGAATTTAAGATATCAAACAACATTTCTTTGGCGCGGTTCGCGGTGGGGCGTGTTCCTTTCGGGGGCGCAGTTAAAGTCCTTCCTTTGAATTTTCCTGAAATTATACGCATTGAACCTCCTTGACTTTGCCTTTTGGTAAATCCCCCAATTCATAAGGCCCATAGGACAAGCGAATCAAGCGTGCGACTTGAATGCCAAAGGAAGCCATCAGGCGCCGAATTTCACGATTTTTTCCTTCCTCTAAAGTCATGGTAAGCCATGAATTAGAGCCTGTTCCTTTTTCAATTTTGACTTCACAAGGGGCATAATGCACGCCCGCCACAGTACGCCCTTTGGCTAATTGTTCGGGCAAATCTGCTGGGATTTTTCCATGTACACGTACGCGGTAAGTACGCTTTAAGTGGGAACTGGGAAGCTCCATTTTTCGTGCCCATTCACCATCATTGGTGAGGAGTAATAACCCTTCGGAATTCAAATCTAAACGGCCCACAGAAATCACGCGCGGCATATCAGGGGGAAGTGCCCCAAACACTGTCGGTCGCCCTTCAGGGTCCCGCGCCGTTGTGACCAACCCAATGGGTTTATGATAAAGCCAAACACGAGTAGCGGGCTTTTCAGAAATTTCTTTTCCATCTACTTTAATTATATCCTCATCCCCCACTAAACACGCGGGTGTTTCCAACACTTTCCCGTTCACAGAAACACGGCCTGCCAAAATCAAACGTTCGGCATCCCGACGGGAACACACCCCGGCGGCAGCTATTCTTTTTGCAATTCGTTCTTGCTTTTTCATCATGACTTTTATATTATAAGGAAATGGAAAAAAAAGAAAGAGAAAAAATAAAATTATTGGCTTTTAAGATGGCGCAACGGGCTTTTCGTCAGGATGAAGTGCCGGTGGGGGCCGTCATTTTCGATTCCAAAACAGGCGAAATTATTGCTAAAGCACATAATAAAACTGAGCAACAAACGGATGTTTTAGCACACGCTGAAATGTTGGCGATTCATCAAGCTTCAAAGAAATTAAAGCGTAAATTTTTGGATGGGTATTCCATGTACGTGACACTGGAACCTTGTGTGATGTGCGCGGGGGCCATCAGCTGGGCGCGTTTGGATGCGGTTTTTTATGGGGTGAGTGACCCAAAAACAGGTGCACTTCGCCAAGGGGCAAAAGTTTTCACACGTCCCCAAACGCATCATAAACCCAAAAATCGCCTGATTTTAACCCCAGAATGTGGCAAGATTATGAGTCAATTTTTTCAAAAAAAACGCCTTTCAAAAAAAGTTTAAAAAATTTTCTGATTTTTGTTGACAAATAAAATAAAGTTTGCTAAAGTGCTCCTCAGATCCACTTGAACCTTAGGAGGTAGAAAATGACATCTTTAATGGATAACTTTTTACAATCTGGTGCTGTGGCGTACCCCAGCAATGCCGCTGCGAAAAGAATGTTAAAGGATATCCCCGCCCTATCAGGTGTCGCTGTTGCCCCTTTGAAAACAAGCTTGAGATCTAAGTTGTCTGCGAAAGCTGCTCCTGCAAAAACAAATGGCGGACGCGGATAATGTTCATTTTTTTCTCCTTTAAAAAGCCTGGTAAGGGAATCCTTATCAGGTTTTAAAATCTTACTATCATTCTTCGCTTGACGGGGAATTTTTTTTAGCCTTATTGTCCTCTTTTGGGGGGGGCGCAGATTCTGTTCATGTAAAACCATATTTTTTCATGGTTCCTTAGGGGTAAATAAAGCTTAATTTGTTAAAAAGTCATCCCCAGCCCCAGCGTTACAGAAAAGTTTTTTTGTGACGCGGTCGAGCATACAGGGTTGTCCAGCGTATAGTGATGTTTCAGGCGAGAGAACAGGAATGAAATCACGGACTTGAACACCATTATCATAAATCTTACAATAATAGATTTTACAAGCACATAGTCCTAAACTAGCATAAGTGTTTTCTCTTGTTGAAGAGTTCCATCCAAATAAAATAAGAGGTGAAAGCCCAGCAGAAGAAATAACAGACGTTCCTTGTTCATTATTAACTGTCCATTTTCCATCCATTACTGCACGATACTTATTACCAATATTTGAACCAGTGATTTGTGGAGACTTAATTGAGTTAATGTGACCCTCTATCACAGTATCACTTGATATCCGAACACCAGTTAATTTATTTTCTGCTACCAAGCTTCCGATAACCCAAAGATTTAGTGTTCTTTGTTGATTTGGCGAAAATAAAATATCAATTTTTGTGTTTGAAGTTAATGTATAATCAGTCTTAATATACTGCGTTCCTGTGGATTCCAGATATTCCACACGTTCACAGCCATTTTTGCATTGGCCAGAGGTCGTATCACAGACCATACATTCATTTTCGGAATTGCAATCGGTATCAAGTGTGCATACGTTTGTTGGGATTTCACAATCGCTTTCATCACAGAGGTGCGTTTCGGGGTTAAAGACGCCACAAACGGATTTACATGAGCTGTCATCTATCGCATATTCGGTATCACTGGTCGCCCCTTGCATGTCATCGTTATAGATAAACAAAAAAGAGTTAGTGTCTTCACAAGTGGTGATGGGGGTTCTGGGGGTGTCCGTTTTTGAGAGGCGGCGGATGGGGGTGGCCTCACCAAGTGTATTCAAAATGTTTTCACAGACGGGTTTTGTGACCCCTGAGACCTCTATCCCAAATTGTTTATAAAGCCCCTCTGTGGTCACATCTTCAATAGTTCCGCCAGAAGTTTGATTTGGGGGATTAAATTCAGCCAGTGAGGGTTCGCGCCCTTGAAAACCAATCTGGTTTGCCACAATGACCGCTCGGCGTTGTGCCTCACTTATTAAAGTATTCGCCTTGTACCTGTTCATCGCGGAATTATAACCCGCAATGCCCGCGACACTCAAGACCCCCATCACGGCCAATACGCCCAGCATTTCCACCATAGAACGACCAGTTTGTCCTTCCCTTAAAGCGTAAGGGAAGGTGTAGGATGGGTTTTGTTCAAAACCCCTCTGACTCCCCTTGTGCTTCAAGGGGAGAATGGATCCTCGTCCTGCGGACAAAGATGACGTGCTGGTATTATTCTTTTCTTTTTTTAGTAAGTTTATTTTCATAATATTAGTCTCCAATTTTTTATTGTTGAAACACCACCTGAATTCCAGGTGGCCGGAGAGTTCCTAAATCAAACTACGTATGATCCCGATGGTCTTTGGGTTAAACCCTGAACATACACCAAAGGCTCCC
>DFKU01000055.1:0-1308 GCA_002373615.1 Alphaproteobacteria bacterium UBA3637
CCAAGGATGACAAAAAATAAACAATGCGCTGCCCCAAGGATGACAGAGTGTGGGCGTTCTCCCCCCATTTGTCATTGCGAAAAGCCAAAGGCACAAGAAGTTGGGGGAGTTTTTGATTTTTTCAAAACCCATCCAACCTTCCCTTACGCTTTATGGGAAGGACAAACAGGTCGTTCCATGGTTGAAATGCTGGGCGTGCTGGCTGTGATGGGCGTCCTCAGTGTCGCGGGGATAGCGGGATATAACAATGCCATGAACAAACACAGGTCAAATGAACTGTTAAACGAAGCCAGTAAGCGTGCAGCCATTGTGGCGGTGCAAGCCATGCAAGGAAGAGAGACTCTTTCCATTTCAGAGTTCGGCACCGAAAATACCAGATTGAATTTTAGCGAAACGGTGGATCATGATACAACCAACAAACAATTTACTTTAACAATAACGGGGGTTGCTGAGGCGGTCTGTCAACAAACGAACAATGCCAAAGGCCCAGTCATTCGTAAATTTGAACCTGCGACCTGTTCAGGGGATAACAATACAGTTAAACTGACCTATAATGACGACATGTCCGCCACAGCCAAAGCCAGCGATTATGATGGGGATGAAACCGGATGCACAGGCGCAGGGAATCAGTATTGCACCAGCAATGATACCTGTATCTCGGCCACGGATACTTGCCCACCTTCGGGTCCCAGCTGCACCATCAACCCCGAAACAGATTGTTTAAGTAAAGCTTTGCTGGAGGGTGAATGTGCCTGCGCCCCTGTAACAGGTGATAATGTTGTGTGCACCAGCTGGACCACCAATGAATGCGGGAAAGGCAAATATTGTGTCTTTTCTGTTAATTCTTGCACCGATGATCCAACATCTGGCACCTGCCAACCCGTCAGTTATATCGGTGGTTCTAGAACAGAAACAGTTTCAGGGCATGAATATACGATGAGTCATTGTAGAAATTGTCCCGATTGGTGGAGTGCACAGAGTTGGTGTAAAGCCCACGGTAAAACAATGGTGTCTTTATCGGATTTGCATTGCACCAGCAGTGGATGCACAGATACATTCTGGCAAGATTTGGGTAATGCCCTGTATCAATATAGCACTTGGACGACAGACATGTATGGTTCCTGCAACGCGTTCTACGTTAGCCTCAGCCGTGGTGACGTCAGCGGCAGCCGTCGCTACAACTCCTGCGGCGTTTTGTGTCGTTAGTTTTGGCTTTAAAAATATAAACTTTAAAGCTTGCATTAAAAAAATCCCCGCCATCAGACGGGGATTTTGTTTATAGATCCTTCGCTAAAGCTCAGGATGACA
>DFKU01000055.1:1368-45760 GCA_002373615.1 Alphaproteobacteria bacterium UBA3637
AGGATGACAAGAAAGAAAAAAAGGGATTTCATACTGCTGGATGCCCGATCTAGTCGGGCATGACAGAAGAATTAAAAAGATCCCCCGTCAAGCGAGGGATGACGATTAGTTTTGGTTTTTCTTCCAGAAAAAGTCAATCAGTTCTTGGAAGAAGACGTAGAGGAGTGGCACGAAGAAGATGCCGACAAAGGAGGCCGCTGCCAATCCGCCAAAGATGGAGGAACCGATGGCACGGCGTGCCAAGGCCCCTGCCCCTGTCGCAAACACCAAAGGCACGAATCCCATCAACGACGAGAATGCTGTCATCATAATGGCACGGAAGCGCATGTGAGCGGCGTTTTGGGCAGCCTCACGCACAGGCACACCCAGGGCATGCTGATCTTTGGAAAATTCCACCAGTAAAATAGCGTTCTTGGCTGCCAAGGCAATCAACACGATAATACCTGCCTGAGCGTACAAATCGTCCGTAATGCCACGCATCCAAATAAGGCCTATCGCCCCAAAGATACCAATCACAATGGAGAGCATCACCGGCATTGGAATCACCCAGCTTTCATAGAGTCCCACCAAGAACAGATATGCAAACACAAACGCCATGGCAAAAATCATGAAAGTTTGGCCAGAAGCGACTTGTTCCTGATAGCTCATCCCTGTCCAAGAATACTGATAGCCTGTGGGCAGGTCTTTGGAGATATCCTCCATCGCGGTCATGGCGGTTCCTGAGCCCATACCGGCGGCAGGGGAACCTTGAATTTTCACAGCGCGGTAGTTGTTATAGCGTTGAATGCTTTGCGCCCCGACTGTCCGTTTTACCGTCACCAATGAGCGCAAGGGCACCATTTCGCCACGGTTATTCTTGATATTGATTTTGTAAATATCATCCAAAGTACGGCGCTCCATAATGTCGCCTTGGACTTCCACTTTCCATGTGTGCCCGTAAAGGTTAAAGTCATTCACATAAGTGCCCCCTAAAACCGTCTGCATGGTTGCAAAGATATCCGAAATTTGAACACCCAATGCGAAGGCCTTTTTGCGGTCAATTTCCAAACTCACACGCGGAGAGTCGGTTGTGTAAAGCGTATAAACACGCGCCAAACGGGGGTCTTTATTCGCCTTCATAATAATGCCATAGGCCGTTTGAAGAAGTTCTTCCGGGGTTGCCCCTTCGGTACTTTGAAGCATGTATTCAAAGTCAGAGGACAGCGACACACCCATCACCGCCGGCAGGTTAAACGGAATAATGCGGGCTTCCTTGATATCCGCAGTCATGGCCGCCACTTTGCCAATGATGGCATTCACTTCTTGGTTGGCTTTTGTCCGATCTTTATAGGGCTTTAATTTCACCACAAAGAACGCATTGTTAGAGGAAAGCCCCCCGTTCAACATACTGTAGCCCACCACCATCATGGTATCATTGATTTCGGGGACTTGTTTCAAGCGTTCATTGATGGTTTCGGCGATTTTATGGGTACGGTTCCAGCTGGCCCCCGAGGGAAGCTGGACGTCCATCATAAAAGAGCCTTGATCCTCGGCCGGCAAAAAGCCCGTCGGGGTGGTCTTGAACAAAATCCAAGCCCCTAAGCCGAACAAAGCAATAATTAGCAAAACACCCTTGGAGAGAGGAATAATCTTCCCCACCGTTGAAGAATAGATATTGCGCATAAAATCAATGCCGTTCATCAGCTTTTGAATCAGCCAGAAAGGCTTTTGATTCGGGCGCATGATAATGGTGGCAACCGCAGGACTTAACGTCAAAGAGTTCAATCCTGAAATCACCATGGCTGACGAAATTGCAATAGCAAATTGACGGTACAAAATCCCTGAAATTCCTGGTGTAAAGGCGACCGGCACAAACACAGCCAGCAACACTAAGGTAATGGCGATAATCGGCCCTGTAATACGGTCCATGGACTTTTTCACGGCCTCAGGAGGGGTGAGTTCGGGGTGCTGACTCATCATCGTTTCCACGTCTTCCACCACCACAATGGCGTCGTCCACCACAATACCGATAGCCAAAACCAGCGCCAATAATGAAATGGTATTCGCGGTCACACCAAAAATACTCATCCCAATAAAGGCCCCAATCAAAGACACCGGGATAGCCAAAGTCGGAATTAAGGTGGCACGCATTGTCCCCAAGAACACAAAGGTAATCAGCACAATCAAAACAAAGGCTTCAAAAATTGTTTGATAAATTTCATCCAAAGACATTTGAACGAATTCGGCACTGTCATAAAGCGTAGCCATGTGCATACCCTTGGGCATACGCTTTTCCAAACGCTTGATTGTTTTATCCAATTCTTGCGCCACACTAACCGCATTAGAGCCTGGGGATTGATAAATTGCCATACCGGCAGAAGGTTGACCGTTGTAATAGCCGCGCACCTCTTGTGATTCCGGACCCAATTCAATGCGCGCAATATCCTTTAACAAAAGGTAAGAGCCATCTTTATTCGCACGAATCACGATTTCACCAAATTCTTCAGGGGTAGAAAGACGCCCTTTTGTGGTTAAAGAAAATTGAAATTGTTGGTCATCTGTAGACGGCATCACCCCGATACGTCCCAAAGGCGCCTGGATATTTTGATTCCGAATAGCAGCCAAAACTTCGTTCGTGGAAAGCTTTAAACTTTTAAGTTTATCATTGTTGAGCCAAATACGCATACTATAGTTCAAGGAGGAGAACACAAATACTTCCCCTACCCCGTTGGTACGCGCAAGTTCATCCTTCACATTCAAAAGCGCATAGTTCGTCAAAAATTCACCGTCATGCTTGGGGTCATCCGAAACCAGCGAGAGGACTTGCAACATAGAAGGCATACGAGCTTGAACCACAACCCCTTGACGTTGAACTTCCTCGGGGAGCAAAGCTTCCACTTGCTTTAAACGGTTTTGGACGTTCACGGCGTTCATGTTGGAATCTGTCCCAATTTCAAAGGTGACCGTTAAACGATAAGAGCCGTCATCCCCACTGGACGAGCTCATATAAATCATATTTTCAACACCGTTCACTGCAGATTCAATTTGTTGAGCGACTGTCGATTCCACCACATCCGAACTGGCCCCCGGGTAAGTCGCACTGACTTGCACCGAAGGCGGCGTGATATTCGGGTATTGTTCCACAGGGATAGAGGACAACACCAACAACCCAGCCATCACAATAACAATAGAAATCACTGAGGCTAAACGTGGCCGTTTAATAAATGCATCTGCAATCATTTTTCCCCCTTATTCTGAAATGTTTGCTTTCACTGTGGCATCCGGTGCAATTTTTTGGAACCCGTCTGTCACAACAACTTCACCAGCCTTTAAGCCCGATGTCACTTCGTACAAAAAGTCAGGCAAATCCATTCCTGTTGTAATGGTGCGCTTTTCAATTTTGTTATCGGGTGTCACCACATAGACAAAAGCTGACGCTTTATCATGTTGAACAGCACGTTGCGGAATAGTCAAAATTTGAACTGGCTTTGTGCCTTTTAACAAAATACGTCCATATTGTCCGGAGATGAGTTTTCCTTCCGGATTAGCAAAGGAAGCCTTCATTTTTAAGGTATTCATCTGTTCATCCAAAACGACATCGACAAAATCCACCTTACCCACGATAGGATATTCGCGTTCATCCGAAAAAATAAAGTGAGCTGCAACTTCTTCCGTATTGGGGAATTGGTGTCTGAGTTGCATCAATTGATTTTCACTGACGGAAAACACGGCATCAATGGGGTCAATTTTAACGACTTGTGCTAACACACCTGAATTCGGGCCAATTAATTCACCCACGGAAAAAGTAGATTCCCCAACTTTACCATCCATTGGGGCACGAATAACTGTGTAATCCAAATCTTGCTTTGCCACATCCAACATCGCTTGCATTTGATTGACTGTAGCTTTGGCGGAATCATAAGCGGCCTCAACTTCATCCAATTTGGCTTTACTGACATCCTTTGTTTGGTAGAGCTTTTTAGTGCGGTCGTATTGGCTGGTCGCATTTTTGGCGGCTGCGACAGCTTTTTCATAATTTGCCTCAGCAGATTTGACCGCAGATTCATAATTCACTTGTTCAATAATGAAAAGGGGTTGATCCTTTTTCACAATATCCCCTTCTTGAAACAGACGTTCTTGCAAAAAGCCGGAAACACGGGCACGCAGAGCCACTTTATCTTGACTTTCAATTTTTGCCACAAAGCTGGCTTCAGGATAGCTTTCGGATTCACTTAAGCGCACAGCATCCACCACTGGAATTTGTTGTTGTTGAGGGGCCCCCGGACGCGTCACGCGCCAAGCGTAATATCCCACTACAATCAATAAGATAACAATAATTCCCCAAAAGATTTTTTTTAACATTTTTTCTCCTTCTTTATCTGTTGAATTAAAGTGAATTTAGCATTTTTTTTTAAAAATATCTAGCTTTTTTTAAAAAAATCGTCTTAAATGTCAAAAAAGGTTCAAAAAAGGGAGGTACCTATGATTACACAAAAAGATAAAAACAAGTTATTGAAAAACAACAAAAATCAAAAACATGTTTTTGTGGCCGGCGGGTCCCGTTTGGGAAAAAATCCCATTTATGAAAAGGAAGTCTATCGTTTGGGAAAAGAGATTGGCAAGCAAAATTATCAGCTGTCTTTTGGCCTGTCCAGTCGTGGAATTATGGGGGCTGTCGCCAAGGGTGTACAAGAAAGTTGGTCCGATAAATCACGCAAGCCGATTATCGGTGTGACAACTGATGCCTATTTAAAACGCTATGATACCGAAAAAGAGTTAGAAGAAGTTTCCGAAATTGTGGTTGCCCATACTTTGGAAGAAAGGAAAAAAGAGTTATTAAAATCTGAATTCATTATTTTTGCCCCAGGAGGAGCCGGCACTTTGGATGAACTCGCCTTTGATTGCGTTGCCATGCAAGACGGATTGATTCCCATAAAACCTTTTGTGATGTTTAATGTAGAAAATTTTTTCCACCATATCTTAGAATACTTAAAAGAAATTCACTTAAAAGGTTTCGCGGACTTTTTCCCCTTTATTGTCGTAGATAATGCCTTTGAGGCCAGCGTCGCCTTTGATATGATTGGCATCAAGTGTGGCAAAAAATTGTCCAACAATAAAATGCAAGAAATGATAGAAGGTATTGTATATGATTTGCCCTATGTGATTGAAAAGCGTATGGAAAATCCTGACACATCAACTGCTGAAATTTTAAAACAGATGGACAAAGAATTGAAAAACAAAAACAGAAATGTGGTCAGAAACCTGTGCAAAGACATTGAAACTGCTTATTTAAATAAAGAGATAAACAGAATGTATGGCCGGTTAGAAAAATCAGCGCGGGATATTGCTGATGTCAGCCATAAGTTAATGCGGTTAAAAAAAAGGTACAAAGTAGCGGAGAATTATTAAATGGACTTTATCAACTTACCAATTTTATTGTTTTCAATTTTATTGTGTGTTAGTATTTTAACCAGCCTTTTATCGGGGCGTATCGGCATCCCTTTGATTTTAGTATTTTTATGCATAGGGGTAATCACAGGGGCTGGAAACTTGGAAATGTTACAAACCCTGCAGCACCCGCGTATTTTATTTTTTGTGGGATCTATTGCTTTAGCCATGATTTTGTTTGACAGTGGCTTTCAAACCCCCATCAAAAGCTATAAACAAAACGCAAAACCTGCCATTTTTTTGGCAACAGGGGGAGTGGCTTTAACCGCAGCTTTATTAGCCCCCTTTGTGCATTGGATATTAGGCATTGATTGGTTGTCCAGTTTGTTATTGGTCTCCATCATCAGTTCAACTGATTCGGCGGCAGTGTTCTTTTTACTCAGGTCAAAAGGCTTGCATTTAAAGGAAAAAATTAAATCTACGTTGGAAATTGAATCAGGCTCTAACGATCCGATGGCGATTTTCTTGACTATGTCGTTTATTATGTTGATTCAACAAAAAATGGCGGGAACACCTATTTCTTATGAATTTTTAATCCCGAGTTTGTTGCAACAAGCCTTTATCGGGGGCTTGATTGGGTGGGGATTATCATATCTAATCAGGTTTTTAGTCAATAAAATTGTTTTGGATACCGCCCTTTATCCTATCTTTGTTTTAGGATTAGTTTTGTTCGGATTTTCTGTGGCAAACATATTGGGGGGAAGCGGATTTTTGGCCGTTTATGTGGCTGGTATTTTAGTGGGGAATTCCCGCATTCAGGCCTATACCCAAATTTCCAAATTTCAACAAACAATTACATGGCTGAGTCAAATCAGTATGTTCACGTGTTTGGGAATGTTTGTGACCTTTCAAGGATTACAACATGTATGGTCTTTGGCCTGCTTAATTGCCATCATTTTAATGTTCTTTGCGCGACCCGTTATGATTTTTACTTTATTGGGATTATTTAAAGAATATTCTTTTACGGACAAGTTGTTCATTTCCTTTGTGGGCCTAAGGGGAGCCACCTCAGTTTTATTGGCTTTAATGCCGTTGGTATTGGGAATTCCGCTGGCTGATGATTTTTTCAATATCATCTTTGTGATGGTATTGATTAGTTTAGCGGTACAAGGATTTGCTATTCCTTGGGCAGGAAAAATGTGTGGGGTAACTTTGCCACACCTACAATCTGCCCCACAAAAAACAGAGATTGATTTGCCCGGACTGAGTGACACTTCGTTGGTTATGTATCAATTAGATGAACAAACCCCCGTCATTCAAGGGGAAAAAATTCCCCGTTGGGCAAAGCCCACTTTGGTTGTCAGAAATGGAATTTCTTATCCTATGGGAACTGGATTAAAACAATTGAAGTCTGGAGATAAAGTGTATGTATTCATTTCATCGGAATCGCAAAGACCCGTTTTAGATAAGTTGTTTGGACGCATTAATCCTGATGATAAAAACGATTTTGGGGATTTTCCGATTGCCCCAGAAACCCCTTTCGAAGAATTAGAAAAAATTTACGGGATTAAAGTCAACAAAGGCATTCGTTCCTATACCATTTCGGAATTATTTACCCGAGAATTTTCAGATATTGAAATTGGCGATAGATTAGTTCTGGATTCTGTAGAATTGGTGGTACATGGGATTCAAGACGGACAAGTGACAGAAGTCGGAATTGATATTGATCCTGCGGCCCACAGACGACCAAAAATAAAGAAAATTTTCTTCTTTCATAAGAAAAGGGTTGACAAGCAGGAAAAGAAAGGGTAGAAAGGAAATTAGATTATTAGAAAAGGAGTCAAACATGACAGATATAAAAAGTGACCCATTTTATCAGGAGATTTGTGCTTTAATGGAAGCCAAAAAAGAAAAAGAAATTGATAAATGGAAAACAACAAGATTAAAACAGACTAAAAAAGATTATTCAAACGTTTCTGATATACTTCTTTCAAGATATGAAACAGCTTTGGATCAATATGCAAATACGTTAAAGAGAGCTTATTCTTCCTATCAAGGAACACCGGGGCCTGCACAAAGGGAACGCCTCTTAAGAAAATTAGTTACAACGGACCACAGAAATTTATCCGATGTTGTTAAGAGTTTGAATTCTGCCAGAACCCAGAACAAGGGAAAAACTTCAAAGAAAAACGGATCTGGATGGTGGGGACATGCGTTGGGTTGTGGTTCATTAATTCTTGCATTAACCGGGGTAACGGGTCTATTGATTAAAGGAGATAAAAATAAAACTCAATCAGCTCCATCTGAAACAGATAAACTTCCAGGACGGATAGAAAATCGCATAAATACTCCAGTTGCACGCCAAGGCCAAACTTTTACAGCAATGGCAACCCAGGAGAGCGGCAGCAGATCTTTATTGGGAAGATTACAATCTGCAGTAGATCAAAGTATGGAGCATCCATCTTATGTGACAGATGATGCTGTTTTTGATGCGCAAGTAAAAGCCTTACAACGAAGAAATATCATCAGTGGATTAGATGTCCAGGGTTCTGCCAATCAAGCTGCCATTGCGGCAAAGATGGCCAGTACCGCAGCATCAAAACGTGATATCAATTATAGCGAACAACGAATGAAGGTGGACACGATGGAATCTTGGGAAGATGTTAGTCGTTCTGTTGAAAGGACAATGGGTAATTTACGTGGTACAATTCAACAGGCAACGGGCAGTGTCAATGCCGCAAGGGATTTCGGTCGTGCTTTCCGAAGTGGAAGAAAATAACGACTTGCAAAATAAAAAAAGTGTGGTACAATAGAGATATTAAAAAAAAGGAGAAATAAATGAACAAAAAACAACTTTTAATGGCTTCAACGATTTGTATGGTTTCTATGATGGCTTTTGCAGAGCCCGTGGAAGTAAAACAAATTCCTGCTGAGCAAATTTCTTTAGAACAAAAATCAGCTCCAACTGTCTATCAAAAACAAACAGTGGTACGCTATAATGTACCAACTTGTAAAAATTGCAGAACAACAACAACCGTAAATCGTGTTGTCGCTTCCGGTGAACCTGTTATGGCGCCAGTTCCATGTCCAAGTGGTACCTGTGGTTCTGTGGCACCTGTAACTTATAAAGCACCACAACCTAAATCTTGTGTATATGACAACCACAAATATGCCATTGCCAACCCCTTGTTTGTTTTAAAGAAAGGGCAATTCAGTTCGGATACTGTGGCCGGATATTGGGTGCAACCGAAGAAAATTGGCGATTATTTATACACAGATCCTGCTTCAGGAGAGGATATGTATGCGTTAAGAGGGCGTTTTGATGGATGGCAAGTGGCTGAACAAATCATGTACGGGATTACCGATTGGTTATCTGTAAAATTACAAGGGGGTTATCAGGCCAATCGTCCCAAAAAGAGCACTTGGAATTTAGCCGAAGATACAAAAGGGACCCCTGTTCCCCATAATTATTCTTATGATGGCACTGTCGGATTGCAAGCGCATGCTGTTGATACCTGCAATTTTGATGTGATTGTCGGTGTGGATGCCACATGGGGGAAAACAGGTTATAAGCAAGGGGATTGCAAAGATTCTGAAAATTACAAATTGGTGACACCTTATGCCATCATCGGCGGACAAGTCACAAAATATGTGACACCTTATTTGCAAGCAGGGTACAGTTTTGCCGTGGATACCAAAAAAGAAGTTGCGGATGATGCTTATGCCTTGCAACCCGGGTTTTACATTCAACCCAGCAAATATTTTGCCATTCATCCTTATATCAACAAGGTTGAACATGAAAAACCGGAATGGAATTTGGCCTTGGATTTTTATCCGTATCAAAACTTGGTCGTGGGTATAGAAGGAAGTGCTGTATCTTGGACGCATGATCCGATGGATAATTATGGTATTTCTGGTCATGTTAAAATGACGTTCTGATAAAAAAGGATTCCCTGTTAAACCGCCCTGAGGGGCGGTTTTTTTGGATCCCCGGGATAACCGCAAGGATGACAACAAAATAGAACAAGTTTTTTATTATTTTTTCATATTGCTTTTTAGATAAAAAGATTTTATATTGAAAGTATGTTTTCATTTTTAAGTCCTTTAGTCGCTTTGTTATTACCCCTACCCTGGATTATCAGGCGTTTTTTAAAACCGGTTCCTGAAAATAGCATAAAAACGGGGGCAATTAAGGTTCCTTTTTTTGGACGATTAAAAAAAATATCAGGCAAAAGCATAGGAACAACAAAGAAAAATCCGTTGTGGACCATTTTGGCTTGGGTACTTTTGGTGATGGCGGCCATGCGCCCTGTGTGGCTGGGAAGTCCTATTTCAATTCATAATAATGCGAGAAACATTATGTTGGCTTTGGATGTATCCGGATCCATGAGCGAAGAAGACTTTGACGTTCAGGGACGCCCTGTAACACGATTGGATATGTTAAAGGCTTTGACAGATGATTTCATCAAAAGCCGTGGCGGTGACAATATCGGATTAGTTATTTTTGGATCAGAGGCCTATATCTATGCCCCTCTTTCCCCCGATATTAAAACATTAAGGGAACTGAACAGTGAAATTGGGATTGGGATTGCAGGTACACAGACTGCCATTGGGGAAGCTTTGGCGTTGGCGACGCAAAACAGTGCCTCGGTTCCAGCCGAAAGTCGCATCGTTATTTTAATGTCAGATGGGTATCAAAATGCAGGCTCTGTCAATGTGGAGGATGGTCTAAAGTTAGCCAAAAATCAAGGCATTAAAGTTTACACGGTTGGCATTGGTTCCAGCGCAAAATTAGTTCAAGATTTTTTTGGAACTATTCAGGTGAATCCGTCCTTGGATTTAGATGAAGAAACTTTAAAAAAAATTGCCAATGAAACAGGAGGGCAATACTTCCGCGCCAAAACAACAGAAGATTTAAGTGAAATTTATGATAAAATCAATGAATTAGAGCCCATTGAGCAAAATGAAAATTTGATACGCCCCAGAAAAGAATTGTTTTATTGGCCATTGATAGTAGGTATGCTTTGTTATTTATTGGCATTGAGGAGGCGTGTATGATTTTTTTGCGTCCTTGGTTTTTATTGACTTTATTGATTCCTTTTTTATTGAAAGGAGTGAAGCATTTCAAAAAAGAAGAGACACCCTGGGCAAGGTTCATGGATAAAAAGTTATTAAATGCCCTTTTGGTTAAAGGAAAAGAAGGGAGTACTAAGGGACAATTATCGTGGAAGATTTGGGCTTTATGGGGGGCATGGTGTATAGCGTTAGCAGGGCCCGGTTTTTACAAGCTTCCAACCCCTGCAGTGGAAAGTGCCCCCAATACTGTCATCGTTTTTGATTTATCCATGCAAGGAAAAGAACTGATGCAAGGACAAGCAAAGCTGTATGATTTATTGACTGCTTTAAAAGGCGAACGCGTGGGATTGGTTGTCTTTGGAAGCCGGCAAGGTTATACAGCTATGCCCCTTACCCCCGATATTGATTTGGTTAAGGAAATTGTACCGACTTTGACCCCCAACGTTTTGCCAGAAGTGGCGACAAATCCAAAGGCGGGTTTTCAATATGCAGAAGAATTGTTGGATAAAGCAGGTCAAAAAGGGCGTATTTTATATGTGACAAACAAACCACAAAAAGAACAAGGGCGTTATCCTTTTGGTGTTTTGGATTTGACAAAAAGAACTCTTGACACCAGCGACATTGAAAACCTGTTAGAAAAAACACGAACAGAGGCAACCATTGGCGACAATGCTTTTTCAACACAGGCAGATGTGTGGGCTGATTTGGGAGGATGGTTGGTATTATTAAGTCTGCCCTTCTTTGCCTTGATGTTCAGAAAAGGCGTTTTATTTCTAGTCTTCTTTTTATTGGCGACAAACGTACAAGCCGGATTTTTGTGGCGCTCAGATCAAGAAGCATATAAAACAGAACAAAAAGGGATTGAAGCCTATCAAAATAAAGAATATCAGTCAGCCATTCATGCCTTTCAACAATCAGGTAATTTGTATAATTTGGGAAATGCTTTGGCTTTTGCCGGGGATATTCAAGGGGCGATTGATGCCTATAAGCAGGAATTAGAAAAAAATCCCACCAACCAAGATGCCAAATTTAACAAAGAGTATTTAGAAAAGCAGTTGCCCCCCCCTGATGATCAAGCTCAGCAAAATGAAGACGGGGAATCTGAAGAAAACAAAAATGATTCAAATGAGGAGTCAGAGCAAGATCAAACAGGAGAAAATCAAGAAGAATCCCAAGAAAGTGAATCTCAAGAAAAAAATTCCGAGGAACACTCAGAAAATCAAAAAGAAGATTCACAAGCAAATCCATCCCAAAATCAACCCACACAAGAGGAAACGCAAGCTGAATTAGAGCAAGCTTTAGCCGAATATGAATCTGAATCCCCCTATAATCAAGAAGAGCAACAAATCATCAACCGATTAAATCATGATCCTTCCCGCGTATTACGCTATCGGTTGATGTTACAGCATGAAAGAGGAAAAATAAAATGAAAAAGTTATTTTTAATGGGAATTTGTTTATTTACTATTAAAGCATGGGCTTTGGAAGCGCATTTGAATCCGAACCCTATTATGCGGGGGGAGAGCGTGGAATTATCTATCAGCTCGGATAAACCTGTTACAGCACCTGAAAATTTAAAAGAGCTGACGCAAAATTTTTTGATTGCAGGCAGTCAACAACGTCAATCCAGTCAATTTGTGAACGGGGTTGGTTCTACCACCTATGAAACAGCCTTTGTTTTACATCCTTTAAAGGGAGGGGAAATTCAAATTCCTGCTTTAAAAATTGGTAATGAAAAAACGGCTCCTTTAACTTTAAAGGTCCTGGATAAAGCTGAAACGAAAGAAAAACAAGCGGACTTACCCACTTTAGAATTAGTGGCTGATGTATCTAATCAAACCCCCTATGAGGGACAAACGATTTTTTACACTTTAACCCTGACAGACGGGCAAGGATTGATTGGTGGGGAAATCATTCCGGCAAAAGTGGAAAATGCACGGCTAAATCAAATTGGGCAGGATAAAACTGAGTCTGTCATTAAAAATGGGCAACGCGTTCATGAAATCAGTCGCAGCTATACGTTGACTCCTGATAAAGCTGGAAAAATTGAGATTCCCCCTGCCCTGTTTAATGGAGAAGTTTCCTATAAAGCTCAGCGCCCCAGCAGCAAGCGTAAGTTTTTTGGAATTGCTGATGCAGACTTATTGTTTGGGAACTTTTTTAATACGACACGTCCTGTCAGTTTTACCAGCAACCCCGTAATGATAGAGGTTCAACCAAAGCCTGGCAATGTAAAGGGGTGGTGGCTCCCTTCCACAAAAGTGGAATTGATGGCAGATTATCAAATTCCACAAATTGTACAAGTGGGGGATACAATCTCTGGGATATTTATTTTAAGGGCACAAGATGTAGATGCCAGCAATATGCCTGTCCCCCGCCTGAATAATTCAGCGGATTTTCGCCTGTACCCCAAACCAGAAGAACGGACAACATCCCTTCAAGAGGGGCACCTATTGGGACAAGTCAGTATGCCATTTACATTAATTCCTTTAAAAGCAGGTCCTATTGAAATTCCTGAAGTTTCTGTTTC
Organism: Alphaproteobacteria bacterium UBA3637; assembly: GCA_002373615.1. Lineage (GTDB taxonomy): Bacteria > Pseudomonadota > Alphaproteobacteria > CAAHEQ01 > UBA3637 > UBA3637. The sequence continues at coordinate 14,341 of DFKU01000055.1, forward strand.
TTGGTTCAATACAATGACAAAAAAATGGGAAAAAGCAACTGTTCCCGCTCGTCCTTTAACTGTTGAAGAAAGCTCAATTGCCCCTGTTATTGCTTCTCACGCTGAGGCAAGTATTCCCCCAAAAGAGGTGCCTGCCATTGTAAAAGAGCCCCCCAAATCGTGGATGTGGCTGGCCTTAGGATTGGGGGTTGGAGTGTTGTTTAGCGCATTTGTTGTGGGCCTGATATTCTTATACAAACACTTGCGTCAAAAGAAAAAAGAAAAGCCTTTGCCGGATTTTTATCCTTTTAAGTAAAAAAAGTCTTGACTTTCATTTAAATTTATGGCAAAATAGCGCTACTTGTATTTAAAAAGAAAGGAAAATGACTATGACAAAAAAATGTATGGTAACCGGAAAAGGTGTGTTGGCAGGGAATAATGACAGCTATTCAAAGCGTAAAACACGTCGTCGCTTTATGCCCAATTTGCAAACTGTGGCAATTTACAGCGAAATTTTGGCTGCCCCTGTAAAAATCAGAATTACTTCTGCCGGCTTACGTACAATTGAAAAAAATGGCGGGTTGGATTTGTATTTGTTGAACACCCCTGTTTCTAAATTGTCAGCAGAATCTAAAAAATTACGTGAACGCATTGCTGCTGCAAAAGTCGCAAAAGCTGCTTAATCGTTAAGTGAATTTTCAAACTCCCCGAAAAATTTTAAAGGGGAGTTTATTTTTTTCTTGACAGAGGGAAGTGTTTTGTGTATAATTGTGGATACCTTATGCCTCCATGGCGGAATTGGTAGACGCGGCAGACTCAAAATCTGCTCTTAGCAATAAGGTGCTGGTTCAAGTCCGGCTGGAGGTACCAAATCAAGCGGCTCCCTAAATGGTGAGCTGATTTTTTATATTTTCCAAGCGCTTGTGCTAGTTCGGTGGCAAGGTGCGCAACGTAGCACCGCAGACACGACGCCGTAGGCGGTCCCGAATAAAATGAGGGATAAATTGTGCATCAGCCAATTTACATACTTACCCCTTCCGAAAGTGCTAAATTCCGTAAATTATCGAACTTTCGGGGGTGCTTGATTAATTTATACTTTTATGCTATAATTTCAGAGCTTTTGGAAAGGATATATCACATGGTTCAAGAATTATATTTGAAATACAAAGACAGATACTTTGAAGATTTTTTTACACCAGAAGTCAGGGATTTACCAAAAGACAAAAAGGAACTTTTATTAAGTGAATTAGAAACTATGCGTAAAAACACCGCGATTATGGAAAATCGACGCAAACACGCAGAGGAAAAAGATTGGGAAGATGAAGCCGAAGAGTGGGGCCGAGCCAGAAGAAATGCCTTTCAACGGGGAGTTATGGCTGCCAATTTGATATTAGATTTACATCATAAAACTATGTTGGATGTGCGAGAAGTGTCTGAGATTCTGGATGGTTATTGTTTCGCTGCTCGGCAACGAGAGTCTGATTTATATACTATCCTCAGTAGACATAAATCTTGGGAGTACAGACATAACTATCAGGTATCAGAGTCTGGAAAAGTCTTTTATGAACAGTGTATGAGGGATTATTGTAATCCTCAAAAGCGGGACAAGTTTTTAAGTATTGTTAATGCAACACCTGCTGTAAAATTAGCGACAAAACAATTATCTTCTTTACAAGCCTCTAATCAGGGGATTGAAAGATGATCAATTTCCAAGGCTAACTTTTTGAAATCATTTAAATGTTTGGCTCGGTATTCGTTAAGTGTGTTGTACCAAGTATTACAACCACCATTTCAAGGGTGGTTTTTCAATTCCGACATCAATTCATTCTGCGTTACCACTTGAATTCATTGTGTTTCATTGCTTTGCGGGCAAAAATAATTCACCGGATTATTTTTGCTTGCGCAGTTATCGAACTCTTAAATGCAAAGTACTTTAAAAACAATAACTTGTTAAAGTTCAAGTCCGGCTAGCTCAAAAACAAAAAAAACCCGGACGAATCCGAGGTTGGTATTGTTATTCAAAATGAGTATATTACCTTTGATTTTGATTAGAGGGAGTCTTTTGACTTCTTTTGTGTGATGCTACTTTAGAGGGGGCCTGAGATTTATCAAACGCAATAGATACATCTACTTTTTCTAGTTTACCATTCTCAGCTTTATCTGCTAATTTCAAAAGACGTTCCCTTGCTTGAAAGGGAGATTCAAATCTTTTATTTGGAGAACTTATTGGACGATAGGAAGCACCTTCGTTTTCAAGTGCAGTCATAATCCGTTCTTTTGTTAATTTTACTTTTTGAGTCATCTTATGCTCCTTTCTATTAATAAGATAGAAGTGGTGGTATCACATTCTGAGACACTTGTCAATATATCAGCGACCTTCACGTCTTTTTGCCAAAGCCTGGGATGTCATACTTTTTGAAACGTGTCTTTTTCGTGAGACCACATTTCCAATTTTTGTTTTTGAATGTTCTGTTACACGTTCAATCGGCATCATTTCCTTGGCAAAATAGGTATCCAAATAATGTTTCATAAATGTTTTTGAAAAATCGCCGTCATATTTTTTCTTTGTGTCAAATTGAATGCCAGCAAATAAACATTTTTTAGCGACCATCCAGCCACTTTTATCCATCAGCCATTCTATTGGTTGGACCTCAACCCAATAAGGTTTTCCCTCTTTTACCTGTTCCCTTGTAGATAGCGTGCTATACTGGCTGTCTGAAGGACGTCCAAGGACACGGATATACCTTTTACCATCCATTTCATATTCGGGGACGGACATGGCCTTAAAAGGCGTATCACAATCTTCTGGATCAACTGAATCAAATGTGTAATTTTTCCCAGTCGGACGAAGAGATTTTAGAGCATGTAATCTTTCTAATTTTTCGCTGGTACGCTCATCAGCAACCTTTTGCGGGTATTGGCCATATTCCGCTACGCAGATTCCAAAGTTAGTCCGAGCATTGCTCGGGCTGATTTTAGATGCCTCCGATGGAGGCAACGCGGGTCGCGCCGAGGGTCCACGACGAAACGCGGGATAGCCGCTCCCTTTCTTACATCCGAACTCATCACAGAGGCAATGCACGTCCTCATCCCTATAAGTGCGATACACGCCCTCAACACTATAAATATGAGAATAAGGAGACGCGGTCCAAGAGATACAAGCTGGCCCGTCATGAGAAAGAGAAGTATGATCAAGGGGAAGGGTTATCCAACCACCCAATATGACGGCCAGATCTGTTTGCGCAACCATCCCGCCATAAAGGTCCATAACATCCAGGGCACCTTTGCGATACCATGTCTGTTCTTCCTGGTTGCCCCATACCTGCTCTGCCTTCAAAAACGTAAAATCCAAAGCCATAATAAATCTCCTTGTTAAAAGAATGTGCTCATTATACATAAAAACACACTATTTGTCAATGTATCAGCGACCTTCACGTCTTTTTGCTAAAGTTTGAGATAGCAGACTTATTTGAGAAGGTCTTCTTCTTAATGGGGCTTTTTGTTCTTTGATAGCTTCTTTTGCCCACTCATTACAAATCTCATTTATTAGCTTTTTTGCTTCTTCTTTAGAACATCTATACAAAGACATAACGCTTTCCAAAGCTTTACGTTCTATTTCTTTTCTCTCTTTCTTATGTCTTTTATCTTCTTGTCTTTTTTGACGTGCTTCTTCGCGTTCTCGTTCTCTTTTTGTTTTTGGTGGTTCGGCATAAAACGACGACATTTAATAACTCCTTCATATCTGTTAATAATTTTTGAGTTCTTAGGTTATTATACCACAAATTTCCTAAAAAGCAAATTTTGAGAGACAATTAATTTGGAACGTCGACGTCCCGTTTTAAATTTTCAAAAGTTCAATTTCCAGTACCAGCTTTTTGAAATCCACTAAATGTTTGGCTCGGTATTCGCTAAGCGAGTTGTACCAAATCAAGCGGCTCCCTAAATGGTGAGCTGATTTTTTTATGTTTTCCAAGCGCTTGTGCTGGAATCAATAACTTATTTAAGTTCGAGTCTGGTATGGGCTCAAAGTAAAAAAATAACCCCAGCCGAAACTGGGGGTATCACGACAGAAAAAACTATCTCGTTACTTGTCTTTTCTTTAAAGCTATTTTTCCAATTTTTGTTTTTGAATGTTTTACTACACGTTCAATCGGCATCATTTGTTTGGCAAAGTAGGTGTCCAAATAATGTTTCATGAATGTCTTGGAAAACTCACCTTTATAACATAAATCTGGATGATATTGAATACTAGCAAACAAACATTTCTTGGCGACCATCCAGCCACTTTTATCCATCAGCCATTCTATCGGTTGTACTTCAATCCAATAGGGTTTTCTAGAATATAGCACTTCTCCGTTAGATGCTTGTCCCAGACAGGTCCACCCGATGTGCTCATTATCATATCTCGGCCCATACCCATTAATACGAATATACCTTTTACCATCCAGTTGATATTCCCGATAGGATTTAGGCCTAAAAGGCGTGTCGTCCCCCCCGTGACCCTTTTCGTCAGCTGAATCAAATGTGTATTTCCTCTTGCTGGATGAAGATTTAAGTCCATATAAACGTTCCAAGGCTCTACTTGTGCGCTTATCGACAAGCGTTTGGGGGTATTCACCATATTCTACTATGCGAACTCCGGATTTGAGAGTTCTCACTTCTTTTGGATTGATTTTAGATACCTCTGATGGAGGTAAAGCGGGGCGTGCAGGGCAGTAACGAACAGCAGGATCAAGAGGCCCGATCTTATCGCCAAAACAGTCGACACAATGCGGACTTTGGTTCTCGTTCGCGTACCAACAGAAACATGCGGGATCGTTTTCAGAAGTACGACTATTGTATGTTCCTACACCCAAGAGAATAGCCAAATCAGTTGGGGCAACCTTTGTACCATACTTTTTCATCACATCCAGGGCATCATCGCCCCATATTTGCTCTTCACTCAATAATGTAAAATTCAAAGTCATAATAAATCTCCTTGTTAAAAGAATGTCCTCATTATACATCAAAACACACTATTTGTCAATTTTTTTACAAAAAGTGATTTGGAAGCTCCACCTTCTTAAAACAAAAAAATAAGAAATGTCACTTATGTGAGCAGTTTTATTTTTTCTTAACAATCATCATAGTAATGTCATCTGATTGTGGAGCGTCTTTTACAAAGCGTTGAATGCTTTTACGGACATGTGTCAAGGTATCAGGCAAAGAGAGTTTCTTTTGATTCAAAACTTTTTTAAGGCGTTCAGGACCAAACAGTTTTTCCCCTTTTGTTTGCGCCTCAGTCACACCGTCGGTATAAAGGAACAATTGTTCGCCTTTTTTAAGGTTAAAGTGTCCCACTTCATATTGATAATTAGGGGTCACGCCCAGAACCAAATTGCGCACTACATCCACATAAGCATAACCTGTTGAAGTTTTATGAAGGGGAGGACAATGTCCGGCATTAATGTATTCCACTTTGCCAGATTTTAAATTCATTATCCCAACAAATGCCGTCACAAACATACCGCGGGCATGGTTATCGCAAAGCGTTTTGTTGGCTTTAGAGATGGCTTCTTGCAAGGGATACCCCGCCTGAAGCATATTCTTGATCGCTGTTTTAGCTGACATCATATAAAGCGCTGCCGTAATTCCTTTACCGGACACGTCCGCCATCAAAAAAGCGAGGTGATTTTCATCCACAGGGAAGAAATCATAAAAATCCCCCCCTACTTCGCGCGCGGGTGTCATCATAGCCAATAGTTCAAAATTTTTATTTTGTGGAAAATCGGTCGGCAAGGCTGAGGCTTGAATTGTTTTGGCGATGGCGAGTTCCGATTCTATTTTTTCCTTTTCTGAAGAAATCTTGGCCAATTGCATCAAGTGTGTTTTGATATCCAACTTCATTTTATTAAAGACTTTGGCAAGCTGAGCCAACTCAGAGGGTTCGTTTAACTGAATGCTTTGATTCAAATTTCCACGACTGATTTTTAAAGCAATTTGGGAAAGTTGTTGAATTGGATCGTTGATGTTTCGACGCAATACCCAATACAAGGTTATGACAATCAAAAGTGTACTGATTAAAAGGACCGTCAGCAAAATAATCAGATGGTGGATTGCTGCCCCAAATAATTCAAACAAAGGCACATTGACGATCAAAAAGAAGCCATTGTTGAGCTGTTTAAGATAGGGAACATAAATTGTTCCGTTATAGGTGAATGCTTTACCTTCTTGAAGAGTGGGTGAATACCATGAAAGCATTTTTAAGGGTTTACCAAAAACAGAAGCATTATCAATATCAGGTTCAGTTGTGGCAATGATGTAGTCCTTGAGCGTATCCCCAAATAAAACAAAGCTGTTAGGTGTTGGTTTGATTTTTAAAATGGATTTTAAAATTGTATCCATATCCCAATCCACCGTTGCCATACCGACTAAATTTTGCCCCTCATATATTCCTGCCCCAACCGTTGTCATCAAATTGCCCAACTGAGTACTTTTATAGGGTTTTGCCCAAGAGACAGTGTGCCCCTTTTCCAAATCTGACAAAATTTCGGGATACCAATTTTGTTTAAAATAATCAAATGTATTTGCGGTGCAAGAGGCCAGCCCTTCAATTTGATTTTTTCCCTTCCAAACAGCATGAATACAAGACTTTTTTTGATCCTTAGTTATTTTATAAGGACGAAAATAAATACCATTTCCCATGGAATTAGGATAATTTTTTAGGATTTCTTTTGTAAGAAATTCCCCCTCTGATTGTTGTTTTCCATTGAGGTAATAAAGCTGAGCCATCACAGATAAATCCATTGCATTTTTTTCAAGTTCTGCAATTTCTGTATTCATTTGACCTTCAAAAGCAGTAATAGAAGCCTTATTCCCCGCTATAATCAATTCTTTATCGTGATAAAAGGCGGTAACTGCCGCCCCGGTCACAATCATCCCCAGGACAAGCAACAACATGAAAGTCAAAAAAATAATTTTAGATTTGATACTGGCTAACATCTATTTCCCCTTTTAGAGTCTTTATTCCGAAATTTCCAGGGAAGCCGTCTTGGATTTTTTCATCATTAGAAGTTTTTTATCAAGAGCATTTAGCTGATGCATTAACCAATGAGCCTCCAATGTTTCTGGTGTCACGGGAACTTTTTTCCCCAATAAAACAGATTCAAAATCAGGCCGAAAAGAAATCTCAGGGCCTTGAAGTATAACCTTTTTTTCATGAAGGGTAATTGTTCCCCCCTGCACCAACAAAATAATCCCCACAGCAACCAAGGAAAGCTGAAGACGATTTTCAACCACGCCTTCAAAGGTTATCTTTTGTCCCCAAGTTTTAAGGTAATCAGAGATAATCGTTGCATTGATTTCACGCGTTTCCGCCCCAAAGAGTGCGCGGTAAAACCTGAGGCGTGCCATCAGCATAAGGCTGTTTTGTTTTAACATTTTTCCCGCCTCAGAAATGAAAGTTGGGTCAATTTCCATGAGTTCTGTTGTAGAGGCCATTGCCCCAATACCGCCGGCCAGATCGTGGCTGATTTTCACAACAATTGCTTCTGTCAAATTCATTTTTTCTTTCCTTTTAAAGTATCAAAAACAGTTTTTCCTATTTTATCCGGGGTATCAATCCAAATAGCCTTTGCCCGAGTTAAAAGCTGTTTTTTGTTTTCAATCACATCTGAAAATAAAACAGATTTCATGCCCAATAAGGGGGCCTTATCTGAACGTGCCAAGGCCCTTCCTGGGATATAGACAAATAATTTTTTAGGGTGATTTTTGGCATAAAAAGCAGCTAATTCTTCCTCTAATAGGCCATGCACCTGCCCCACCACCAAAATGGCTTTCGTTGATTTATCTGCATTTAAAGCCTGAAGAATAGGGATAAAGGTTGTTCCAATCAAATGGTCTGCCCCCAAGGAAACGCATTGAGAAATGCCGAGATTATAAGAATTTAACTGACTTACCGCTTCAAACATCAAAGAGGAAGAACGCCCGATAAGAGCAATATTACCCGCTTTAAAAAGAGGTGTTGGCATGGTTCCTGCAATTGCCTGATTCACATTCAAGATACCCGCAGAAGAAGGCCCCAACAAAGTCACCTTTGCCCTTTCTGCTGCCCATTTCATTTTAAGGGCATCGTGCATCGGCACATGTTCTGTCGTACAGATAATAAGTGGAATTTTAGCTTTCACCGCTTCCAAAACATCCGAAAGCGCTTTTTGAGGTGTGGAAAAAATGACACTGACTTTAGGACGTTTGGCGCGCACTGCTTGAGCAACCGTTTTATAAAGAGGAATTCCATTTAATTTACCAAGAGCTTCCGCCCCTGTTCCTGCCACAACATTCGTTCCATAGTGAAGTGCTTTTTCAGTTTGATAACGTCCCATTGTTGAAGTAATTCCTTGGAAAAGGATAGGCGTTTTTTTATTTGGAAAGAAAAACATTACTGATCTCCTTTCGTTTGTTTTACAACGGCCGAAACAGCATCCATCATTTTATCCATAACTAAAAAGGGGGAAATAGAATGACTTAAAAGAAGCGCCCCTTGATCTGCATCTAACCCCACCATGCGCACCACAACGGGAATGCCCGTTGAAATTTCCGGAGAGGCAGCCAACAAGCCTTCTGCAATGATTTTACAACTGGTCAAGCCCCCAAAAATATTTACTAAAATCCCATCCACATTTGGTTCGGCCAAGGCTAACTTCATGGCTTTTGTAATCGCATTAGCAGAGGGCTCCGTCCCCACATCCAGTAAGCAAGCTACCTGTCCCTCTTTTTGATGAATCATATCTATTGTCGCCCAACCTAAACCTATCCCATTTGTCAAGCACGCAATATTGCCATTCATTTTTGTGTAGCGAAACGCATTTTTCTTGGCCAACGCCTCCCGTTCATGACCCAGCTTTGTTTCTTGGCATTTCACAATTTCGGGAAAACGAAAGAGTGAATCCGGGTCAAAAACCAATCGGCCATCCACCACCACCAAAGTCTTATCATTTTGAACAATGGGATTCAGTTCAACTGCTACTGCCCCATAAGAAGTAAACAATTGAAAAGCCTTGCGTACTATATCCCACAACATTTTTGCAATTTTAGAATCATGAATCCTCATTATCTTTAAGATTTCTTTTTTACATGAAGATTCAAGTTTTAAATTTTTTAAATAATAAGTCTTTTCTCCGCGATCCGAAACAAGAGTCAAAGTATAAGTTTGTTGATTAAAATCAACCCTGAACACAAAACGGCAAAGAGATTTTTTGGGGATGGCTTGTTCCACATAAACACGGGTAATAGTAGCTGGGACATTGGATGGAAATCCCTTAATTTTTTTCCCAAAAAGAGCATCCGAAATTTCAAAAACTTGAGATTCAGATTCTGCCAATTTTCTGTCCAACAACGCATTCGGTTTTGAATTTGGAGAATATCCCAACAAAATTTGCGGTTTTATCCAAAAAGGTCCCTGACCTATTTTTTTTGCAACCCCACAAGCCTCATGAGGGGTATAAGCAACACCCCCAGGCAGAACGGGCAGCCCCACCTTTTTAAAAATTTCTTTGACATAGTATTCGTGAAGTTCCATAAAGCCCCTTTTTTTTATTTCATTGTATTGGACCAATCAAAACTTGTCAATCTTTTTTTCAAATCCTGCCATCTTTCTTGGATACTTTTTTGATGTTCTTGATAGATAAGAGGTTTTAAAAACGTATTCAACTTTTTATCCAAATCTTCCATATTGGAAAAAGTATTGACTTGACCATTATTGATTAAGGAAACATCCCCAGTTTCTTCCGAGACGACCAAGCAAAGAGCATCGGTATTTTCGCTGAGGCCGATGGCAGCCCGATGACGCGTTCCATAGCGCCAACTGAGGTCAGGAGTTGTAGAAAGAGGTAAAATTGCCCCCGCTGAAACAATTCTTTTCCCACGTATCAAGACTGCCCCATCGTGCAAAGGTGTATTTACAAAAAAGATATTGATTAAAAGTTCAGCGGATAAAACAGCATCCAAAGATATCCCCCCTGTCAAGGCTGCATCCAAGGGTTCTTGATTTTCAAAAACGATCAAAGCCCCCGTTTTATGGCTGCGCCAGTAAGAAATTGTCTGCATCAATAAGTTCACCAAATCTTTTCCTTCTTTGCGGCGCTTTTTATGTGACCACGCATCCCATGATAAATTGTTTCCGAAACGTGCCATAAGGCGACGAAGTTCCGGTTGAAAAATCACCACGAATGAAAGCAAAACAAGCAGTAAAAGATTCTTGAGAAGACTGCTTAAAATATTCAAATGAAAAAGAGAAAAAATTTCACCAACTAACCATACAACAACCAAAAAGCACAAAACCCCTTTAAGTGTTTTTTCGGCTGGGGAATTTTTAATGAGGTGTGAATATCCATACCACAGTAAAAAGACTATGATACCAATTTGGAGCAAGAAGCTGGCCCAAGTGAGTCCATACCCCCCCAACAATGATTGTAAATTTAGACTTAAATTTCCCATTGTTCCCCTCTTTTTTTATCAGAAAGAAGGATAAACAAACGGGTAAGTTTTGTCAAGCGATTTTTAAAATTTTTAGAGATTCTTCACATTCCGTCAGAATGACAAAAATTTTTAAGCGGCTCGGCCCATTTGGCGTTGGCGCATTAAGGCAAGCATTTTTTGTTTGGCCTGATTGGCTTTTTCCCCCGCTTCTTTCGCACGGCGTTTTTCTTCTTCAAGTTTGCGTTTATTTTCTTCCTCTAATTTTTTGGTACGCTCTTCATAATAAGCAGCGCGCCGTTCTTCAATTTGACGGCGTTTAGTGGCCTTTTCCATTTCTTGAGTTTGATCAGTTTGAGGTCTTTCATTTTCTTCCATGTGGGACTCCTTTCACTTCACGATTATATTATATCACAGATTTGAAATCTGTCAAAAAAATTTGAAAGATTCTGAGCCGTGGCGACACCGTAGGTGGCAATCAAGTTTAGAATGGAAGATTTTTCCACTTGCAATTTGGTGCAAAATGTGCTTATATGCAGAGTATCAAACAAAAGTGTCAACATTAAGAGAAAGGAAAATAAAATGACATTAAAAGTAGCCATCAATGGCTTTGGCCGTATCGGTCGTTTGGTTTATCGTGCTTGGTTGGAATCCGGGCGTAAGGACTTGGATATCGTTGCTATCAACGATTTAGGGGATGCCGCCGCCAATGCTTATTTATTAAAATATGATTCCGTGCACAGAAAATTGGACATGGACATTCGTGCCGAAGGCGAATATTTGATTGCCGGCGACAAAAAGACAAAGGTGACCGCTGAACGCGATCCTTCCAAACTCCCTTGGAAAGAAATGGACATTGATATCGTGTTTGAATGCACAGGTATCTTTGCCGCCAAAGAAAAAGCCAAAGTACATTTGGAAGCCGGTGCAAAGCGTGTGTTGGTGTCTGCCCCATCAGAAGGTGCCGACAAGACCATCGTGTATGGTGTGAACCAAAACACTCTGACAAAAGAAGACTTGGTCGTTTCCAATGCCTCCTGCACCACCAACTGCTTGGCCCCTGTGGTCTATGTGTTGCAAAAAGCTTTCGGCATTAAGCAAGGTTTCATGACAACCATTCACAGCTATACGAATGACCAAAAGATTTTGGATCAATTGCATAAAGATTTGTATCGTGCCCGCGCTGCTGCCATGAGCATGATTCCCACAAAGACCGGTGCTGCCAAAGCCATCGGTTTGGTGATGCCTGAATTGGCCGGCAAATTGGACGGCGTGTCCATCCGCGTACCAACCCCTGATGTTTCTTTGGTGGATGCCAACTTCATCATGGAAAAAGAAGTAACCGTGGACGAAGTGAATGCCGCTTTGAAGGCCGCCGCAGAAGGTGAATTAAAAGGTGTGTTAGGCTATAATACTGAAAAGTTAGTCAGCATTGACTTTACACACAACCCACATTCATCCACCTTTGATGCCAATGGCACCAAGGTTATGGGTGGTACACAATTGCGCATTATGAGCTGGTATGACAACGAATGGGGATTCTCCAACCGTATGTTAGATACAGCTGTTGCCATGGGCAAATTGTTGTAAGAAAGAGATCCCCCGCCAAGCGAGGGACGACAAAAAAGGCACCTCTGGGAAACCGGGGGTGTTTTTTTGTTGACATAAATTTTATAAAATGCTAGTTTTAAAAATGGAATGAGATGACGTCCGTTCCAGAGGGTTAAACTCCTCTTAGTAGTTGTCCGTGAGGACGTAAAACTTCCAGCCAAGGCTGGAAGGTCGCCAAAAAAGATCTCTGGTCAAATAAGCGCACTATTACTACTAATAGAGTTTAACTTCCAGTCGCTTTCGTAAAGCGGTTTATTTTTTAAAAAAGGAAGTAAAATGGATTTTATAAAATTAAAAAAGAAAAAAGATCGTTTTGAAATATATCTATTCGGAGCAAAATGGACTTTCTATAGATATTTGCGTATTATACGAGAAATTTTTTTGATGGCCCATTTTGCTCAATTACAAGAAACATTAAAAACAAAGTTTAACGTGACTTTACCAAAAGAGGCCTATCACCATCTGTCAGGGGATGTGGAACTGGTAAAAATTCCTTTAAAAGAATTACGCGTTCCGTGCGGACACAGAAAAACCTGTCCTATCCCAGAAACCCGGGTTTATAAGTGGTTAAATTCTGATCGAAAAGAACCTTATTTTTGGAACTATAATGAGGCAAATGTGTATATTCCAGAATCCAAAAAAGATTCACAAAAGCGGATGGAGGAGTTAGCCCTTTCCCTGATGGACAAATATGATCCATCCAAATGCGTCATTTGTGTGCGCAAAAATAACGTTATGATTGATGGGCAACATAGGGCTGCTGTTCTTTACAAAAGATATGGAGGGGATTATAAGGTTTTAGTTGTCAGAGAAAAGTAAATTTGGTGCGGGCGAAAGGTTCTGCACCATTTTTGCCCTGTTAGCTTTATTTTATTGGTTTTATGGATCATTGTCAATACCCTTTTTTTAAAATGAATCACACCATGCATCACACTTTTTATATTATAATGTAATGGGAATTAAAAATACATAGCTTTTTATCCATCCCAGAAAATTTCTAGGTCAATTTTGGAGCTGATGAACATGGAAAACTGGATACTTCTACAACCATCTAAGCCAAAATTGAGTTTCCCAAAGGATTTTTATAAAAAAAGAATGCCCGCTTTTGTAGACGGACATTCCTGCCTTGATAATTGGAACGTTTACTAAAACATTCCACAAGACGCCTTATTATAAATCAGTTTCATTTAAAATGGAGTGCTGTCCCGGTACAACAATGTTAAAAAACTTAATTTCGTTTTGGGATTGAAGTTTAAAAATAACACATCCAAAAGGTGGCGTTTCTTCTTTTTCTTGATATATGCCTCTGAACTTGATTCTACCATTGGGAATATACAGCTTGATACCAATTCCTTCAATAATCTCATGAAATTTTTTTGCTGTTAACATTGAAACAGGACCCAAAAAATAGATATCATTATGGACTTTTTGATAGGTATAAACAGCTTTTTCAAGGAAAGGAAATTTAAGATAAAAAGGTGGGTTAATCCATATTCTTTTGAATTGTGTCCAATCGGTGGTTAATCCATCTGTATAAATCGTGCTATAATTTGGAATACCTAATGCTTTTGCCTGCTCTTCGGTAGTTGCTGGGTCATAATCAAAAGTACCAAACATATCAACAATATATTTTGGTGTATAACATTCAAAATTTTGTTCGTTAAAAGAAATAGCTCCTGTACTCATATTTATTAGAACTACAATTTTTATGTTTACAATCCTTACTTTCCCTTTGTGGCTATTGAATTTTAGACCTTTTAAAAGGAAAAAATTTAAAATATGAAAAAAAAGTTGACTTTGACATTGATTTATAGTTTAATGGAATCATGGATAACTTTAATATCAAGGAGGTTTATCATGTCTGAAGAATATTATGTATTATCACCAGAATATCAGGAAATGACGAATAAGGTTTTAGATTTAGAAGCAGCTTAATTTATTTGACGCTTATTATTTTTGGATGATTATTTTATGTTTTTGATACACCACTTGACATTTTGGGAAGATTTTGATATCATAACTGAGGTTGATAGTTAGACTCATTGTTAATTATCCCAGTTAGCTCGGAAATTGCACGATGAGTCCAGCCAAATCTTGAAGAGTGCCAAAAATTGGCACTTTTTCTTTTATTTTCAATCACTTATACGAGTCCGTGTTGATGCCCTTTAAAAAGTATCAAAAATAGCACTTACACGGACCAGCAATGCCAAAATATCCTTATTTATCAATGTTAGGCTTCTGGGACACTTCATAATCATCCCGAAAATGTGAAATCAATTTAGTGACGTTAATGTCACTTAATTGAACGCATAAAAAAGAGGTGATCGAAATCACCCCTTTTATTTAAGTTTTGCCCTTTATTTTTCGGTGGCTTCATCCTGATTTGTTGTCACGCTGATTTTGTCACCGGGAAAGGTGCTGAGCAAAGCCAACATCATTTTCGGACAGACGTGTTCACCCAGAGCTTCACGAACCAGATTTTCATCCTTAGAAATCAACATGCTATTTTTCCACCGCAAGCCTTCAAAATCGTCGTCAAACGCTTTTGGCGCCAATAATGGATCCAAGAAGTCGGCAGAGGCACCCATTAATAACAATAATTCATGAATTGAAAAGGCGCGGGCATCTGAATAACAACCTTTTTCCGTTAATGGACGACCATAATGGACTGATGAAAGGTCACCAATACTGCCACTACCACTTGTGATGGTTGGACAGGGCAACGCTGGATCAACACGTCTGTAGCCCGCATTAAAACTTCCCCCTGCTGTCGAACCACTTTTATTTTTTGGTTGATACAAAACTGAATTTAACCAGGCAGACATCCCAGTCGGGGTATGCTTTAAAAATTCAATTTCGTGATCCGTCAATGGCAAAGCATAATGCCAGCGATTGTTAGGGTCGATTTCACCGGCTTCTAAGCTTTTCAACATATGGATAGCTTCAAAAACTGAGGGACGGAATTGATGCTTTTTGGTGAATTTCCAATCACCCAATTCTTCTTTCCAAAATAGAATGAAACAACGTTCACGATCCTCGGCGGTTCCATAGTCTGCGGCCGATAAAATGCCAACACGTGTCTTATATCCCATTCTATGCAGTTCATCCACAACATATTCGCCAATCGTTTTGTCGCCCAAAATATCCAAGGCTTTTTCAGGACGGCTAATCAACCATTGAGGCACATTTTCAATGATACCGGCTTTATATCCAACCGCTTCAATATTTTTTAACGTGTCCACAAACAAAGTTGCACGTTCGGTTGTGCCTTTACTATCGGCGGTATTGTATGGACTCGCGTCTTGACATGCTGGAGAGGCAAAAACGAAGGTGGCTCCGAGTAAATATGCAGCGGTTATGGCTGATAAAAGAGCAAAGATACACCACATAATTACCTCTTTTGTCTTAATGGAAGTGTGATTTCAAAGGTTGAACCTTTTCCAACTTTGCTTTGAACCTCAATTTTTCCGTTATGAAGGTTAACTATTGTTTTAGCTAATGATAGTCCTAATCCTAAACCTTTTTGATGTCTTGATGTCTCTGCACGCCAAAAGCGATCAAAAATGTGAGGCAAATCTGATTCTTTTATGCCAATTCCATTATCTGTGATACTTAACTTAATAATCTCTGATGTTTTCTTCGCTTTTATTGTAATTTTTTTATCAGATATTGTGTATTTTACCGCATTTTCAAGTAAAATTCCCAATAATTGTTTGATCATAACTTCATCGGCTTCGATTTCTAATTTTTTATCTGAATTTACAAATTTGAAAACGACGTCAGAATAAAGCTTTTCCATAGATCTTATTGTCGCTTTGAGCGTTTCATCAACATAAAACGTTTTTGCAGATATGGCTATTTTAGAGTTATCATATCTGGCCAAGGATAGAAGTTTTTCAACTAAATCAGCCATTTGTTGGATTTCATCTTTTATGTCATTTAAAATGTCTTGTCGTTGGGGTTTATGTTCTAAAAGTTCAGCGTAGGAATATAAAATGCTCAAAGGAGTGCGTAATTCATGCGCCGCATCTGAAACAAATTGTTTTTGTTGCGCATAACTTTTCTCAATGTATTTCATAGAACGGGAGACTAAAAAGCTTGCCAATATATACGCAAGTAAAATCATAACTATTGAAGAAAATAAGGCTACCTTGATATAAATCTTTGCATTTTTTCGAATTGGAGTATAATTAGCCAGAACAATAACTTCGGCATTTGCAAACTTATCTGAAGGCAGTTTACTTTTTAGTATCATAAAATACCATTTTTGCTTACCGTGTTTTATATTTTCATGATGAATTTTGCCATATTCATACTGTTGTGTCAGTAATCGCTTGCTAAGTTGTTCGGCAATGAAATCATCTTTAGGAATTTCTGCATGAATAATTTTGTTATCAACTATCCAATAGGTAAAATTATATAAAGATTGAATATCTGATTTAATTTTATGAATTTCTGATGTTTGTCCCTGTTTATTGAGAACTTCTTCAGCTTCCCACAGTTCTTCTTCTAAGTAATCGCGTAATGTATCTTCTAATAATTGGACGCCATTATGACGATATGCTATATAGCTTGCGGCAAATCCGAGTAACAAGATACATGCGATGATGACAGTATATTTTAAGACTAAGGTTTTGTGAATCTTTTCTATCATTTCTTTATTTCCATTTTATAACCAACATTTTTAACTAATTTTATCTGAATGATTGGAAGCATCTTTAATGTTTTACGCAACATATAGATATGAGAATCTAAGCTCTCTATATTGGTATCAAGTTTATCTTCCCATATTTTTGAAAATATAGTTTCACGAGGAATGATATTATCCAAATTTATAAATAGCATTTCAAACAAGGCAAATTCTTTTTTGCGAAGTTGAAGTTTTATATCCTTATATTGAATCGTGTGCAGATCAGAATTTACCTCAATATTATTTTTATTATAAATTTTATCTATATAAGGTTTGTTTTTGCGCCTATTGACGGCATTAATTCTGGCTAACAGCTCTTTAATTTTATATGGTTTAACGATAAAATCATCAGCACCTGTATTTAGAGCACGAATACAATCATCAAGTTCGCCTTTGGCTGTAACAAATATGATTCCGCCCTGATAATTGTATTTTGAGCGTAAAAGTTTGCATACTTCTATTCCGCTTATTTCAGGAAGCATCCAGTCTAATAAAATAACATCATAACATTCATTGGTATTATGTTGGATTAAAGATAATGCCTCCATACCATCTTCAGCCCAATCTACAAAGCAATTTTCATAAGTAAGCAGTTCTTTTGTTGCTTTACCTAATTTGATGTCATCTTCAACTAATAAAATTTTCATTTATCTACCTTTTATGTTGCTTTAGTTAAAATATACTTCTTTTGATATTAGAAAGTAAATCAATTTTTTTTATTTATTTAAAAAAATTTCAGATAAATTTCAGATAGCTATGCGAGATTTAGCACAAATGTGTTATTGAGGAGCAAAAAATGCTTTATTTTTTTATATTACTTCTAATTTTGGCTGGTACGGCATTGGTTTATTTTTCTGATGTATTGGATCTATTTTGTGCAAATTTATTTTATCAAAATGGTTTTTATCTAAAGGATAGTTTCTGGATTGAGATGATTGATTTTTATATGGAATATATTATTTGTCTATTATATGCAACAGTTTTAGGATTATGGATTTTACCGAAACTTCATCTGCCGGGTGTTATTCAAAACAAACTATCTTTCATAACGCATAAAATATCTATCAAAACAAATCAAATAATTTATTTAAGTTTGTGTTTTTTAGGGGCGTGTGTGGCGCTTCCATATGGTTGTAAAATATTTTTTCACCGCGCTCGTCCTTATCAGACTGATATTTATGGAGGCGAATGTTCCTTTACAGCTGCTTTTGAAAAATCGTTTTGCCCAATTGGGGATTCTTTTATTTCTGGACATACTTCTTTTAGTTTATGGTTGTTTGCTTTAGCATTAATGTTGCCTAAGAAAATACGCACGATAGGTGTTGTTTTGGCCCTAGGTATTGTTTTGTTTGTGGCGTGTTGCCGTCTTTTAGGGGGATATCATTATTTGACAGATGTTGCTTTTGCTTTCTTACTTGTGGGTAGCTGTATCTTGATTATTTATCGGAAAATATTTGTATCAGCGAGTGCTTTCAATCAAGATTAAAGATTATTTTATAGAAAAAGTATAAAAAATGTTTGAAGTAAAATCAAAATCTTTTAAAACTGAGCTTTATCGAAAATCTATTCATTTAAGTTCTTTATGGATGCCGTTCATCATTCTTTTGGCGAATAAAAATTGGAACATACTTTTATTTTTTACATTGTTTGTAGGTAATTTTATCATAGAGTATATGACTTTCAAAAAGCTACCTTATGTTAGTATAATTTTCCGCAAACTGTTTATTAAGACACTCAGGTACAAGGAAATTGATCGTATTTCATTTGTTCCGAGCGGGTCTGTTTTTGTTTTAGCGGCAGCTTTAATTGTTTCTGTTTGTTTTACCCCAAAAGCCGGTGCGGCTGCTTTAACAGTTATGTTGATTGCAGATACTGTTGCTGCATTGGTTGGAAAATCTATAGGAAAATTTCACTTCAATAATGGCAAAACCTTTGAAGGAACCTTAGCTTTCTTTATCAGTTCTGTATTAGTAATCTTATCTTTTTACCCTCATATAACGCCGCTAACAGTTTTAATTACCGCAGTTTTTGCGGCGGCAACCGAATTTTTTGAAAAAAATATCGGCATTGATGACAATCTTATGATTCCACTTGTTACGGGATTTATTCTGAATTTAATTTAATGATAAAGGACTATATAATGACAAAAATGCGATTTACAGTAAGTTCAACAGCATTTATTTTATGGGTGAGTGCGTATTTTTCTTTTGCATTGAACATTAAATTTTGGCAATTTGCTTATGAAAGAATAGATGTTAACAGTTTTTCTGTTGCTTTTTTTGCATTTAGCTTATTATTTTTTGTTTTTGTACCGTTACTTTGGTTCTTTAGTCTGATTTTCTTACCGCGTGTCGGCAAAGCAATAATCATTATCCTGCTTATCTTATCAGCAATGTCGGATTATGCTCTGCAAAATCTCGGAATTGTCATCAATTCAGATATGATTCGCAATTTTGTTGAAACAAATATACGTGAAGCAAAGGATTTGGTAACCTTGCACGCATTTTGTTATGTCTTAATTGTGGGAATTATACCAGCAATACTTGTTTACAAGACAAATGTGACATTTAATCCGTTCAAACGCGAATTTAAACGACGTCTTGTCTATTGCTTGGTAGGTCTGCTTACACTTGCCGGAATTGGCTCTGTTTCGTATAAAGAATATGCGTCTTTCGGTCGCAACAATAAGCAAGTTCGTTATTACATCAATACTTTTAACTATATTTATGCGGTTGGAAGATATTATAAACGTTCCCGCGATGCTCATCGACAATTTGTTATTTTAGATGCTTCTCCAAAACTTGAACCGAATAAGAAAAATACTCCGCGTGTTACTGTATTAATTGTTGGAGAAACAGCGCGTTCACAAAATTTTTCTTTATACGGATATGAAAAGGATACAAATCCATTATTGTCAGAAAATAAAGAGCTCATTACATTTAATGATGTTTCATCTTGCGGTACGGCAACGGCTATTTCTTTACCCTGTATGTTTTCGGCTCTAAATCAGAAAGAATTTGATGTTACTGATGCGCTATTTACGCAAAATCTTCTCGATATAGCGAAACTGGCCGGTTATGACATCATTTGGAAAGATAATGATGACGGTTGTAAAAAAGTGTGCAGTAGAGTTGAAACAACCGATGCCAGAAAAGGTAATAAACAGCCCTATTGTTTTGGGAGTTATTGCCATGATGATATTTTATTAGATGGTTTGGACAATATTCTTCGCAATATAACTAAAGATACGATCATTGTTCTGCATATGATGGGAAGCCACGGACCAACGTATTATCAACGTTATCCCGATAAGTTCAAGAAATTTACGCCGGCTTGCGATACCGCCAATTTGCAAGATTGTACTCAAGAGCAAATCACAAATACTTATAACAATACCATTGTTTATACGGATTATATTATTGCTTCAGTCATTGATATCTTAAAAAGTAATCCGAAGTTGCAGAGTAGTATGCTTTATGTCTCTGATCACGGAGAATCCCTTGGCGAAAATAATGTGTATTTGCATGGTTTGCCTTATTTCATGGCCCCTGATGTGCAAAAGAAAGTTCCTATGCTGTTATGGTTATCAGAGGAAAAACAAAAAAATCAGACAATAGATATGAATTGCTTGCGGCAAAGGGCAAAAAGCGAAAAATTTTCTCATGATAATTATTTTCATGGTGTGCTTCAATTGCTACAAATCAATAGCTCTGTTTACAAAGAGGAACTCAGTATATTAGGAAATTGTGTTCATAACCTATAGCGAGTGATACAAAGCTGATGTTGGCTTGTTAAATTAGGACTGTTTTGTAATCTATTGTTTTGGAATGGTTTTTATCGGGCGGCCATTTGTTCGAGTTTGAATTGCAGGCGATTGAGGCGGTCGCGAGGTCTGACCGGTAGCGGATTACCGTAGGCCTTTTTAAGTAAAGTTTCGATTTGAGTTAATGTGCGTCCGGCATGATAATAAACCATCACAAAGTTAGTCCGGTTGTTGGGATTAATATCCTTGTATTTGCGCATTTTCATAATTCAACCCCCATGTAACGGTAGTAGGAAGAACCAGACGGGTCAACGTAAAGTGTTGGCTTGCCTGAGCATTTTATAGCACCTACTTTGCGGTGTCCAAAATCATCATAACCGCCTTTACCGGATAAGAAAATATAGCTGTCTAATGGGCGTTGGCAGAGTGCCTCATACCAAGTTGGTGGTAGATTGACAGTTTCTGCAATCAAGACCTCTTCAGCCTCATGTGGATACTTTTTGCATAAGGTTTTTACTTCTTCAAAATCCGAAGATTTTCGCACTAAATAGACTTTAACTGTATTCATAATAAACTCCTTTGTTTACAAGACAATGAATGCTTGGAAAGATGAAGAAGTCCAGTCAATTTAAGAAAAAATAGTGCTAGAACCTTGTAATTTATAAAACTTTCGGATAGAATGTAAAAAATCTTGAAAAGAAAGGGATGCAATATGTCTAGAACCACTGATCTTGCTAGCAAGCTTGTTTTTGAAGTACTTAAAGTATTAAAAGAAAATGATGGAGAATTACCTTCTTCATTACTAATGGAAGAATTATCTAAACGCGTACCGTTAGATGATTGGGCAAAAGGTATTTTGGAAAAAACAGGTAATATAATATTCGCTGGCAATCAATTTTGCATTTCTATTCTATTGACCTAATAAAAGCAGGATATTTATTAAAGAAAAAAGGCATTTGGTATTTAACGCCAGAAGGCGAAAAATCATTAGAAAAAGGCGAAAAAGATTTATTAAAATCTGCTCAAGCTTTATATAAGATCTGGAAAGAAAAAAATAAAGATAAAAGTCATTCAACCAATAAAGATATTCCAGAAGAACAAATTGAAGAAGCAAGTCAAAAAGTTTCTTCTTTGCTTGATGATGCAAGATCTAAAGCGAATCAATCGTTTACAAAGTTTATATTAGAAGAGTTTGATCCGTATACTTTTCAAGAATTATGTGGAGCTTTATTCCGTGGAATGGGATAACAAAGCTACTTTGATTTTAGACCCTGTTCGCGGTCCAATTATCCAACATTTATTTGAAGCGTTTTCAAAAGGAGGACATACAACGAAAACAATTTGGTTATTAGCTAAACAGTTGGGGTTATGTTCTAAAATGAAGAAACGAAAAGGAATTCCTGTGAGTAAAAATACTGTTTATGACATCTTAACAAATCCGTTTTATTATGGATTAATCTATTATGATGGCAAGTGGATTAAACATCAATATGAACCACTTATCGATAAAGAATTATTTGAAAGAGTGCAAAGCATATTAACTCAAAACGGGACTCACAACCGTAATAATGTAGATGAAAATGCAGGCAAACTTTATATTTTTAGAGGATTAATACATTGCAAAGAATGTGGTTGACTTATGGTGTTGCATACAGTTGTGTTGCTCAATTTGCAGATGAAAAGAATTTAAAGATAGATATTCCTTCTATTAAAAATAATTACATTGAAACAGTTGAAACGATTTTTAATGTATTAGAAAAGGGAATAAGTCCATCTTTTGATCAATTAAAAAGAAGTACCAATCGGCTTGGAAATAATCGTCAATTAAGAGTATTTGATAAACGTAATATGCTTAAAGTTATGGATTCTGGTTTTAGTATCGGTGGCATGAATTTTAAATCTAATACAGATTCACGAGCCCTTATAAAAGATATTCAAGTGTTGGGTTCCAAAAATTTAATGAACTCTGCGCAACAACAGCATTAGAATTGTAAATTCTAACTTACTACTAGGACAGAAATAAGTTATTTTTTGCCTAATTTACTAATTTTTTACCAGCAAAATGCACTTTTTTCTACTTTTTTGCATTTTCAGCGCTCTAATTTCGGGGTTTTTAGCATATAATATACCTGTTAATCAAAAATAACCCATTGATAAAAGAAAGGAATTTAAAATGGAAAATAAAATTGGAATGGCACTGCAAGAAGGTGACTTTGTACGAGTATACGACGAAAATGGAAGCATCTTATTTTCGATTGGCGGTGCGCTGGTCTCATATACCTCAAGCACGGTTTCAATTAAAGATGGTAGTTTTATCCGCGTCTATGATTCAACTGGTTCGTATAAATTTTCAAGATAATCAATAACAATAAAAGGAAAGGACAAAATCATGTTAAACAAATTTCAAGCTTATTTAGTGAGTAAAGGTTATAAAGAATTTAGCGCTAATTCCAATCCAAGTACGGCGATGGACTATTGTTGGCGTATTGGGCGTATTATTGAAAAAGAAGGTATTACATTAGAAGAATTTTCAAATAATATTCAAAAGTACATGGAATTATATAAACGCAATGGTGAACGGTGGAATCTATCAAAACGTTCCCACGAAAGCTACTATAATGCTATCAAAAACTTCAGAAAGTTTATATTAGTTCAAAGATTCGGTGGTATCAATGGCTAAGTATCCTGATATTACGGTTAAATTAATCGGCCAAGATGGAAATGCCTTTAATATTCTTGGTATTTGCAGACGAGCCATGAAACGTGCCAACCTATCAGAATCAGAAATAGAAGCATTTACAGCAGAAGCAACAAGTGGAGATTATAATCATTTGCTTGCTGTCTGTTGTGAATGGTTTAATGTGGAGTAAGAATATGGATAAAACAGCAAAGATACGCGAATTGAATGACAGGGCCAGGACTACTTTTAAAAATGTGCAAGTGATGTTGGCATTAGGAATTCGTACAAGACCTGAAAAAGAAGTATCTGAAATATTGGAACGTGTTAGAACTTTTAATGAATTCACACCAGCTAACAATCCATACCTAGAAAATGACTGTGCTTGTTTTGATTATAATGGTGATAGGATTATATGGAAGTTTGACTATTATTCATCTTCTGATATGCAATATGCTTCCGATGATCCTGCTGACCCAAATAAAACAACCAGAGTACTCACTATTATGGATGCAGCTCAGGATTGGTAAGTTAAATATCACTCCAAATGAAATAACCTCTGCTTTTTGGACAGAGGTTGTTTTTTGCTGTAAAATCCCAAATCAGTTTAAATCATCCATGGTGAGCAGTTTTATTTTCACATCCTTCCGATCATTTTTACCATCCGTTGTGTCCGGTGGCGATTTGGAATGCGTTTATGTGTGTTTTATGAGACTTTTTAAACAGATTCATCCATCATTTACAGGTAGAGCGCTCCATTACTATATCCCACAAATAGCTAATAAAATTTCTTCACTTACCGTCACCAAACCATTCATCTTTTTCAGTCTTACCAAATAATATATTAGAGGGAATAATACGATCTGGGTTCATCTTACTGTCTAATGTAATACTCGTCTCTTTGGTGGAATAATAAAAAATAGCATCTTCATAACCTGCATAATCAATCTTTTTAATATCCATAACAGATGAGACTTTTTTTCCCTTCATATCAACACCATCCACAGTAGGCAGACCCAATCTTTGACTTCTACACGTTTTAATTGCTGCATTTATTATATCTGAATCACTATACTTCCCCTGATTAAATAATATATGATAATGCCAACATCCCAGACCTTTATGATTTTCTGCAAATGTAATAAACGGTATGTAATGATGGTTCCAATGACTACCACATAATTGTCTCTCCCAGTTCTTTATTATTCTTTTAAACAAATTCAAAGATACAGTTTCATCATAGCTTCTGTAATTAGTAGGAAGTTGGATAGATATAAAATGTGTCGGCTTATACCTATCCTTCGTCCAATTCAATATCGCTTTCCTAGCCCTCTTTTGTTGTTCCTGCTGATATAAATACCTATCATCTTCTGCAGTCCATTCTAAGCTATCTTTGTACCAGCTGGCTTTTTCATACTGTTTGACCGCTTTCATGACTGCTGTGTAATCCATCTTGTTTTCTTCTTTCATCTTATCAGTCCCTAACTATTACTTTTTTCATATAACGGGTATAACTCTCCTTCATCAGCACAAATAACGTTGCACAATCCGCGATTTCAATCATATTGCAGCTCCCTTGTCTTCGTTATGGTCAGCGAAATATTTGAGCGTTCCGTTTTGATGAGGATGCCTTTTACTTTTTTCCCGTGCTTTATACTTACTTTTCTTTCCATTAAGACACCCTCATCAATTTACATAGAACACCCAAAATTTTGAAAGTCACCAAATTATTTTTCCAATTATCAAAAATTTTATAAAAAAACAAACCTCTGCAAAAGTTTACAGAGGTTCATAATTTATCTATTGGCAAAGATTCGATTTACCAAGTTAGGTAAAAGGGCTTCACCGCATATTTCACGCAAGAGTTTGTCATTCTTTCTGGCCCATGGTGGAATTGCATCTGTAAAACGTTTATCAACGCCACTTAAAGCAAAAATTTCAGCCACAGAAAAATATCTTGCATTATCATAAGTCCCATCTGGTTGCAGATTACCGGGATGAAGTGTCCAATCACCACACAAAGAATCACTTCCTTGTATAATGGTATGTGCCGGTTTATCCCAGTCATTTCGTCCAGCTACTCCTATATGTGAACCTTGACACAAGCTACCATCAATATTGACAAATTTATATGGTGGTGGATTATTAATAGCCGCACAACCTGTCGCTGTATGTCTAATACATTCAGCTTGTAATGGGTTGATGTAGCCAATCCGATGGAATTCACTATTTGGATCAAACTGATTTGATTCAAGCGTTATGAATTTTCCATTACCAATCACATCACGAATAACTAAATCCTTTTCATCTGGTGCAGGAAATTCCCAACGTCTACCTCTTTGAGTAAGCACAATTCCACGTTCCCGCGATTGAGCTGTCCCATAGTGACAAGCATTAATTTTACTCGCATTCACATCATGTCCAAGAGAATTCATAATCATTGTAATATGTTGTAAAATTGTCGCCCCATTTAATCGGTCCGTGATAATTTTATCTTGATTTGGACTGATGAAATATGGTGCGTTTTCCCAAAAGGTAAAATCTAAAACCGCATCCTTTCGTTTTGCAATCGCCTGACACAATTCCAAAGCAGCTAAAAATAACCACGTTTCATAATCACCCAAATGTTGTCCACCAGCCAAAGAAAATGGCTGACATGGCAAAGTAAATAAAATCCCTCTCAGGTGTCGTTCAACATAAAGATCAACTAACTCTGGAATGTGTTTAGCAAAGTCAAACAGGCAAGTTTTACAGGCATCCTGTCTATCATAAATAGCACGGTGGAGCAAATATCTTTCTGGCAAAATTTCTACTGCTGCTGACACATTATAGCCAACATCATGCAGCTTACTTGACCCCACCCCTGAACTGCATGCGATAAACATGCAGTTCTGATAATTATGTGGATTAAACATTGTCAGCCTCCCGAGGATCAAAAACAAACCATTGGTCGCTGAATTGACGCGTGGAAAACACTTCCAAGTACGCACCACCAGGAATTAAAGCTTCCAAACTGGAATAATAATAGTCCGGTAAATACTCATTTTCTTCGGCCTGTGCGTCAAAAGAGATGGATTGCAACCTTGTATAATCAATGGGTTTATCTGGACAGCCTTTTACAGCCACTAAAATATTCGTATGGATATTTACCGACCAAACATATCCCGCCTTAACTTTATTGCGTTGCCACACCACATTATCAACATATTCCAAGCCCCAAGATTTAATCAAAGCCAATGCCTTATGCAATTCTTTAGGCAACACAGCCACCAAAACAAGTGCGTTTTCGGCTAATGGTAAAGTCATTTTCGCAGGATCAAACTTATCTGGCACCTGTGTCAAATCCACAATCGCACCATTATACAGTTGAGCCATATCTGCCTTTTGTGGATTTTCAACCAATGTCGCATAAAATTTATTCTTTGCTTCAGTGGCAGCCATCTTTTTAGCTTCCTTACACTTTTCTTCATACTGTTTTTTCAAAGTATCAATGGTATGACGTGTGATTGAACGATTTTTTTTCAAAGCCCACTTACAAGCACGCTTGACCCAAATTTCATCCAATTTTAAAATCGCATCAATGTCATAACGTTCAAAACCATACAGATATTTAAGAAGTACCGCCCTTGATGGCAGCCCCTTTCCTGGATGAACCCCCATTCGTTTGGGAATAGCCTCTAACGCAGGCTTAAGTGCCAAATCATACCACAACTGTTGAAGGGATGCTTTAATACTTTTTTTATTTCCAGAACTGTACACAGATGGTGGAACAGCTTTTATAACGTCTGTTAACCCATATTCTGAAACAGCTCTGTCAATCAGCGCCTGTGTAAAAACAATAGCGTTGTCTTCTTGCGGATTTGAAACAGGTAATTCAGAATACATTGGAAGAATATCCCCAGCCAAAACATTGGTTGGATCAGGAAATGGTGAGGCATTTTCTGCCTTATCCACTTCTTCTTTTGTTTCTGGTTCCATCCCCAAAGCAGCTTCATCTGCTGGTTTTGGGGGTTTAGCATTATCATTAGCCATTTCGGCTTTTGATAAATCAGCCACGATAGCTTCATCCATTTTTACAACTTTATATTCAGCTTCCAAAACAATGCCTTCAAGACTTTTAGCAGTGTTATCATTACAGGAAGTCGGCAAATTTTCTGGTGGAAGAATTTCTGTAACTGGACTGGACACAACAGTATCACTTTCCATCACATTAACATCTGATCCAGCAACCATTTGCAAAGGTTGGTGGTTACAATTAGTGGCCGCAACCAAGCCCTTATTTAAATCAGTCATTTTAAAAACCTTTCACAACTGATAGTTTTCACGTGCCTTTGTCTGCACCCCAACTTTCGCTGGTACCAAACATATGGGATATAATATGCTATTCCGCAATCTAGTATATTGTATTTATGAGCCAGATATAAATATAAAATAATAAATTAATATATTGATATTATTATGTTTTATTAAAATTTTGCAGTTTTTTTCTTGTTATATTGGCGAGCTTCGTTTAATACATCTGGCGGATAGAAAATTATCTTTCTGTCTGATATGGTGATATGCGCAATCTTTTTTCTCTTGCGTTTAAGTATGTCTTTTGTCCAACCCGTTTCTTTAAGAACACGTTTAGTTGTCCACCATTCTTCCTCTTCCGGGCCTTCTTTCTTTTTTGATGCTTGAAAGTTATTTTTCACCCATCCATTGAGTTCGGACACAGAATACTTACCTGTTGAATCTGGTTTTATAGGAATAGCCATGCCTCTTGATGCCTTTCCAAATAATTCCCTTATCCAATCAGCTCCACAATGCCCTGTATTTGGTTCTAGCTGTGGAGGTCTCCTATTTGTACCTCCACGAACTATGAATCTGAATATCGGTTTGGTTGTTTCTTGTCTTAGATCATCCAGTTGATTTTGTACATCTCTTATTTTGGAATAGTCAAAACCATATTGTTCAGCTTTTTGTAATGTTAACCAGTCACACAAAAACTGATAAAATTTTCTGACTGCTTTTCTTTCATTGTTTGCAACTGCTTTTTGGATGTTCAATTTTAAAGTAATTTCATTGCAAAAGCTTGGCAAAACGAACTCACGAATTGATAAGTATTCATCTAAGATCTTACCATCCGAATACTGTGTTTGCACCATAAAATAATTTTGCGCTTTTCTGTCGGCTGTGGACATATTATTCAAAAATGAGGTTAGGAATTCTTTGATACAACTTGGGCTGTTCAAATTAACTTCAAAAAAACCTTTCCTACATAAAACCAAGAATCCTAAAATTGGATAAATATGTTGAGCTAACCATTTCCATGAATCATTATCATGTTTTAATAGGATAATATCACAAACTTTATCAATATGGCGGATATATTCATATACAGTTCCAGCTCTTCCTGTTCTTGTCTTTTCAGAAAGTCCTTGTCTTACCAACCAATCATGAAAACTTTGTCTTAAATCTGTTTGTGTTTGTTTCATGATTTACATTATACTGCACGCTGACAAAAAATACAATGAAATTTTGACAACCTTTGCAAAACTTCTCAGAGGTTTACGATGCAATCCTACTGATAAACACCCTTTAAAGTCAACTGAAGTATATATAAAGAGGCGCCAAATCAGGACTTTTTTGCCATAATTGTTTTCCACATTGCAAAGTGAGGCTTTAAAAAATCATATTCAAACTTATCCATTTCAGCTTTTATTTCGGCAAGCCCATGATTTGAATAATGTTTATCCATAATATTTTGGCCTTCCCATCCTATGATATTAAAGATAAAGGAATTTGGAATGCGGGCAGCTTGCATAATTAAACTGGCATTTTTACGAAAAGAATGAAAATCATATCCATCCTTTGCTTTTCCCTTGATACCCACAGTCATTAAAAACTTTGAAAAGGTACGCACAAAATATTTATTATTGTACTGTCCTGATTTAGTCTTACATTTTGGAAAAATAAAATCTGTCCCCATTGCTTTAAGTTTTAATTGTTTTCGTCTAACATAATCCACAAAGCCTAAATCAAGCAATTGATCATGAATGGGTACATAACGTTCAGAAGCTTCATTTTTTAGCTGCTTTAATGGATGATTTTCTATAAAGTGAATACAATCCAAGCCTTCCTGCTTCGTCACATCATCATATTGTAAAGTGAAAGCTGCATTTTGTCTGGCACCTGTAAATAAAGCAACCATACACATCCAAAAACAATCTGGTTCATTTTTAAAAAAGTCATACTTTGGATCAAACATCATCAAAAGTTGATCCTTAGAATAAGGTAAATGTGAATTCTTATCTGCTTTCTTTGTCTTTTCAATATTGGGTAAATTTGCAATCACATTTAATTTATAAAAATCAGGTTCAATATTTGAAGCACAAGTTACGAATTCCTTGAGATACCTTAAATGCTTGCGTTTGTTATCCCCTTTTATATCTGTCCTATCTTTTACGAAGGTAGCAATTTTTTCAATAATAACAGGGTGATGAAATTTTGAATAATCATCCATCACAGTCAATCCCACTTTGGATAAAAGCATTTGTAAAATATTGCTTTTTCTGGTTTGTTCAGCTTGACAATTACCCCCCTTCAGCAACATAGAATTCAAAATTTCACCAATCAAATGTGGCGGTGGTCCTTGTAGTTGTTGAGATTTTACTTCTTTTAATTGTTGTTGCAAGGGTTCAATTGCTTGCGTGATTGTTGATTGAAGTGTAAGGCCTAACTGATTTAAAAATTGTTTTTGATTTGCCTGAATAATGTTTAAAATGCGCTGATCTTCTTTTGAAAGTTGATTTTTGCTGGCTTTTACACGCTGATAAAGATTCCAAACTTTTTCCAGTAAAGACTTTGGATTTAAGGAAGAGAGAGTTTTAATAACTTGAACGTCAATCGTTTTGGTCTGATAAATTGCAATAGAGGGATCCGAAGAAGAAGGTTGATATGAAAAAGGATCTGGTTCTATAAAATCCAACTGTTTAAACAACTCATGCAATTCTTGAAGATCTTTAGCTAATTGTTTTTGTTTATCCATCAAAGTCCTCGCTTCATAATAATCACTGGTGTGAAGAGAAAAACGTTTATATCTTCTTTTGCCATTCACACGTGGTAATTCCATTCTACAATAAAAAACATTATTTCGCAACCACAAAAATGGTGCGGGCGCTTGTGTTTTTGCATCACAGTTTGCATCACACTTTTTGAAGGGGTGTGATTCAATGGGTGGCTTTGATATTCCTTTGTTTTGTAAGTTATTGATATGATTAGATTTTTCAAAAACAAAAGAGTCCAACATCTGTTGTAAAACTCTTTTCATAAGTGCTTGAAAAACAAGGGGTTTGATTTGGTGCGGGCGAAAGGACTTGAACCTTCACGCTTGAGGCATTGGCTTCTAAGACCAACGTGTCTACCATTCCACCACGCCCGCATGTAAGAGGGATTATAGCAGAGGTTTCAAAAAAATTCAAGCACAAAAAAACCCATTCCAAACGAATGGGTTTTTTAAAAAATAATACATTATTTTGTTACAACTGAAACATAGGTACGATTCTTGACAGAATGTTTAAATTCCACCACACCATCAGCTGTCGCATAAATCGTATGGTCTGTTCCCATACCAACATTTTCACCAGGATAGTACTGTGTACCACGTTGACGGATAATGATATTCCCGGCAACAACAGCTTGACCACCTGATTTTTTAAGACCTAACCGACGACCAGCAGAGTCTTGTGAGTTTTTAACGGAACCGCCCGCTTTTTTATGAGCCATTTTTAATTCTCCTTAAGCTTTAATATCCACAATCTTAATCAAGGTCAGTTGTTGACGATGACCATTTTTCCGTTTATAGCCATGACGACGGCGTTTTTTGAACACTAACACCTTTTCATCACGTACTTGACGAATGATTTCTGCAGAAACGGAAGCACCTTTCACGGTCGGTGTGCCCACTTTCCCATCAGCCATTAACACTTCATCAATAGTAATTTTATCACCGGATTTACCTTCTAATTTATCAACAGCCAATACATCGTCTTTTTGAACTTTGAATTGCTTTCCGCCTGTTTTAATAATAGCAAACATCTTTAATCCTTTTCTTAAAATGAAACTATAGAGCGTATTTATACAGTATTTTAATGCATTTGTCAAGTAAAAAATGGTGGCTTTTTTATATTTTTTGTAAAAAAGGACTTGCATTTTGAAAAAAAGGTTGCTATAATGGGTGACACTGACGCGCTCGTAGCTCAACTGG
>DFKU01000016.1 GCA_002373615.1 Alphaproteobacteria bacterium UBA3637
CAGGCGTTTCTGAGGCCGTGTGTAATCACATGCAGAACATGAAAACTGCCCTGATTCAAAAATTTGAGCCCAGTGACTGCGCCACCACCGCCACAGTTAAACTCACCTATAACGCTGATTTGTCAATGGGAAGTTCCTCTGGCAACTCAGGCGGAAACGAATCGGGGACAGATCCCTGCGCCGATGTGACATGCCCGGGTGATATGACCTGCACGGACGGGGAATGCACTTGCCCGACGGGGCGGTTTGCCTGTGATACCGCCAATGGCACCTGTTGCACGACAAGCCAGATGTGTTCCACCGGCGGTGACACGGCCGGAACGTGTGTAGCCAAGGGAAACAGTGAATGTATGACCAATGCGGATTGTGAAACCCTGAAAGGAAACACGGATTATTATTGTGCTATCTCGGCAGAAAATACGGGCAGCGGATCCTGTTATAATAATTTCCGCGGCACCTGTCAGCTCAAAGGGACGGGGACAGAGTCCGGTGAGCTGAAAATCGGGGACGATGTGATTTTTGAAGAGGGTCAGTTCCTGGTTGGGGGAGAAATGACCTGGTGGTCGGCCAGGAATTGGTGTGCGGCACAGGGCCGTCGGTTGGTAAAGTTGTCGGACCTGAAGATCGGGAAACCCGCGGCCGGTTGGTGCGACTTCCCGGATTCTGAATATCTGGAATTAGATTGTCCGGACGGATCCTGTATTTGTGAATCATCGTGGGATGCTTCCTATTATAGTGAGATTACATCCCATTTACAGGGGATCATCGGCCGTGATGATTATTGGACCGATGACGACTGGAATTCCTGTTCTGCGTTCGGCGTGGGCCTTGGCATTGCGTTCGTCAGCTACTACGAGCGGAACAACGACGGCTACCACTTCTACGCTCTGTGTGAGTGAGTTATCGGCATCGGGTTTAAAAAACTCAACCTCCCTTATCCCAATAGGGAGGGATTTTTTTCTTGACTTTTTCGGCATAAAATTCTATAGTCCCTGCTATCTAATTTTAACAAACTAAGTGAAAGGAAAATAAAATGTCGTTAAATACTTTTTTTAATCCAAAATCCGTGGCGGTTGTCGGGGTTTCGGCCGATGAATCAAAATTGGGTGCTGTCGTGTTCAAAAACTTGATTGATGCCGGTTTTGAAGGGAACCTGTATGGGGTGAACCCGAAATTGGCCGGTCAAGAATTAAAGGGCAAAAAATGCTTTGCCTCCACCCGCGATATCCCTGAGGCTGTGGATTTGGTTGTGTTGTTGGTGCCCGCCCGTTTCTGCGAAGCGGCTGTGGATGATGCGATTGCGAACGGTGCCAAAAACATCAGCATTATTACCGCCGGATTCGGTGAAGCCGGCCACAAAGATTTGGAAATGTCCATTGCAAAAAAGTGCTTGGATGCCGGTATCAATTTATTGGGCCCCAACTGCTTGGGACACATTTCCACTTTTGATAAATTGAATGCGTCCTTTGCGCCTTGCTTCCCCTTAAAAGGAAATGTGGCGTTTGTGTCACAATCAGGCGCCTATTGCAGTGCTATTTTGGATTGGGCCGAAGAAAAAGGGATTGGCTTTTCACACTTTATTTCCATCGGGAACAAAGCCGATTTGAATGAAGCCAGTTTGTTGGAAGCCATTCAACATGACCCGAATACAAAAGCCTTTGTGTTTTATTTGGAAGGCCTCAAAAAAGGACAAGAATTTTTACGCGTATTAAAGGAAGTTTCCAAGACAAAACCATGCGTGATTATGGAACCCGGAAAATCCTCCAAAGCTCAGGCCGCCAGTTTGTCCCACACAGGATCTTTGGCGCCCAATTATCGCGTTTTGGAGATTGCTTTACAACGTTCCGGTGCTATTCAAGTTTATACAACCCGTGAATTGTTCGGCGCTTTGGAACTGTTGCAACACGTGAACCACACAGATTTTGGTGGTTCTGTCGGTATTTTAACAAATGCCGGTGGTGTTGGCGTGTTGGCCTCTGATTTGTGCGAAGAAGCTAAATTGGATTTGGCCCGCCCCTCAGAAGCTACAATCGAAAAATTGCGTGCTGTGTTGACACCGGAAGCCTCTGTCGGGAACCCCATTGACGTCGTGGGTGATGCCAAGGCTGACCGTTATGAAAATGCTTTGCGTGTTTTGTGCGAATCCGGTGAATACAAAAACATTATCGTTTTGCTCACCCCACAAATGTCCACAGAACCCAAGGAAACCGCCGAAGCTATTATCAAATTGGCCCCCGAATTCCCCAATGTAAACATTTTCTGTTCTTTCATTGGTGGTAGTCGTGTCCGTGAAGGCGTGGAACTGTTAAAGGCTGCCAAAATTTTGACCTATGATTATCCGACCGATTGTATCCGCTTGTTGGGACTCATGAAAGCTCAAATGGCATTCAAGGGCTTACCGGAAGTCAAAGCAGAAATTGGCGAAGTGCCAGCCGAAATTAAAAAGGCTGTTGCAGATGCTGTGGCCGAAGGATTGGCCTCTCTTCCTCAATCCACAATGAACATGATTATGGATCATTATGGTATTGATTATCCAAAATGCGGGAACTTTACCGACAAAGCGGAAGGCTTGGCATTTGCCAAGAATATCTTCCCTGTTGTGTTGAAACTCTCCGCACCGGATGCACTTCATAAAACAGAAATGAAGGGGATATACTTGGGCATTGATTCTGAAGAAAAGTTCAATGAAGCCTTTGATGCTTTGACGGCCACCATCGCTAAGTTCCAATTAAAAGGCGCCAGTGTCTTGATTCAAGAAATGATTACCAAGGCCACCGAAACCATTATCGGTGTGAACTCGGATAAAAACTTCGGGCGCGTGATGGTGTTCGGAACCGGTGGTATTTATACCGAAGTGATGCGCGATACCACAATGCGTATTTTGCCTGCCAATGACTTTGACGCCATGATTAAAGAAACAAAAGTCGGCGTCATCTTGAATGGTGTGCGTGGTGAAGAACCCAAAGCTGTCGGACCTTTGGCTGATACTCTGGCGAAAGTTCAAAAGTTGGTTTTGGAAATTCCCGAAATCAAATCCATTGACGGCAACCCTGTGTTGGTCACCAAGACCAGAGCGGTCGTCGTGGACTTCAAGATGTTGTTGAAATAACATAACATAACATAACATCCCTCAGTTTGAATGGCACAATCCCCGTCATTGGGACGGGGACTTTTTTATTGATTATTTAAAAAGGCTTGCACTTTTTTCAAATCCTCCCACGCCCCCTTTTTATAATCCCCATTTTTGAGTAAAAAAGAAGGAGCAAAGGTGGTAAAACATGGAATTTCTTTGTAGGTATGTATTTTAGATCGTGCTTGTCCCAAAGGAATATTTAAAAGTGCTTTTGCAACCGGTATACCAAACAATAAAATGACTTTTGGGGATACCAATTGAATCCGTTCATTCAGCAAGTTTAAGCCCTCTTTTGTTTCAATATTTGTCAAAACACGCGCTCCCGGGGAACGCCAAGGACTTAAGTATGCAACATGTGTTTGCCTACTGATATCCAATCCAATTGCCCCCAGCATTTTCTTAAGTAATTCCCCTTCCGGTCCTGATAAAGCCTCCCCCGTTCTATCTTCTGTAGCAGAGGGCATATCCAACACGCATAAAACCTTGGCAGGTGTAACTCCTACCCCCCCAAGGGCATGGGTTGCTGTTGAGCTGATGGCACTTTTTGATTTTTGAATCTTTTTTTCTAACTTATCCAAGGAAGCAGGGGAAATGTTTTTATGGGCTGACTCCAAAGGATGGGCCATCTCACCGCATAAATCGCGGATTCCCATCTGCATCATCCAAGATAATTTTTGAAAAATTGTCATTTTCTCTTGCTCTTTCCGGAAAAGAATTATACCATATAAAAGAATAAAAAGAAAGGTTTTCATGAAAAAAAGACTGTGGATTTATCCGGCGCTTTGTTTGATTATAGGACTTGCAACAATGGGATATTTGAATGATTCCCCAAAACCTGTACCGTTTGAATTTTCATCCCTTTGGTTCAGCAAAAGGCAGTTACCCTCAAAAATTGCTATGGATGGGTATTTATCTGGTAATGTCGCGCGTGCAGATCAAGATTTAGAGCATGCCATCTCCGCTTATTTAAAAGTCTTGGAAAAAGATCCGGAAAATCTGAACTTATTGAACGAGACTTTTTTATTGGCAATGATTCAGGGGGATTTTAAGGGGCTGATTCCCTATTTAAATAAAATTCAAAACAATCGTATGTTGCCCGATTATGCCGAAATAGCCGTGGCTTATCAAAATCAAGAATTTGAACAGGCACTTCAATTGTTAAATACAAAGCATTCCCATGCTGGGGACAGCCTGTTAAAACCTTTGATAAAGGCTTGGATTTATGCCTCACAAGATAACAAAGAACAAGCCCTGGATGCATTAAAAGAACTATCCCAAAAACCTTTTATCGTCGGTTATCAAAAAGTATTATTGGGAAATCATTTTAAAGATACTTCCTTAATACAAGAGGGCATCAATCAGATGGGGGATCATGACTTACCCGCTGTGGGATATTTCCCATTGTTACAAAAAAGCATTAGGATAACGGGAAATTGGGAACGTGCCGCCTTGAATAAAAAATATCAAGAGCTGGTCTTAAGTTACCCTGCCACTGCCGATTTGTTGGTTCAAGTGGGACAGACGGACCTCACCCTTCAACAGGGACTCGCCGAAAGTTTTTATCTGGTTTCTGCGCTGGGGGCCGAGGGACAATTTACGCGGGAAGAATCGATGGCCGCCAATACAATTGCCTTGTATTTAGATCCGAATAAACAACTCTCTCTTATTTGGGGGGCAGAATTAGCGGAAGGACTTCACTTACCAAAGGTGGCGCTTTCCTATTATCATCGGTTAAATTTTCATTCAGCCACTTTGGGATTTAAAGAAGCCGCTGATTTAATGTTGCTGGGTAAAAATAAAGACGCTCTTCCTTTGTTGGAAAAATTGGAAAAGACTAATAAAACCAGTATTCCTTTACTAACCTTATTGGGGCAGGCCTATCAAGAAAATGACCAACCACGAAAAGCTTTGGCCATTTACAATCGTTTAATTCCTCTGTTAGAGGCTGGCCCCCAAAATAAGCCCCTGATTCAAGCCTATGTCAATCGCGGTATTTTATATGGCCCCATGGATGCCAATCAAATGTTGTTGGATTTACAACGTGCCCAAAAGTTGGACCCCGAAAATCCTCTTTTGTTAAATGATTTAGGGTATCATCAATTGGAATCTGGCCTGATTGAAGAAGGGTTTGATTTAATTCAACAAGCCCATCAAAAAAAGCCAAATGACCCCTATATTTTGGATAGCTTGGCCTTTGGATATTTTAAAAAAGGACAAGCAAATTTAGCCCTTCCTTTTGCTGAGCATGCTCTTGACTTAATGCCACAAAGTGCCTTAATCAATGCGCATTTAGGGGACATTTATGCCGCTTTAGGGCGCAAACGCGAATCCCTGTTTCAATACAAAAAAGCTTTGGATTTAAAGACGGACTTAACGGACACTCTAACCCAAGAATTACAAGGAAAATTACAGGAGGAGACACTATGAAAAAAATTTTGTTATTGGCAAGCGCTTTTTTATCAATACCGGCCGCAGCGCATGAAATAACTTCCCCGTTTTATTTGCCTGAAATGGGACATGTTTTAAGTCAGACCAGTGCTCTTTATTCAAAAAATAAAATCACAACTTCCCCCACCACCCGCACCTATCGCACAGCTATAGTTGAAGAATTAACTTTGGGATTAGGGGCCGGATTGGCTGCCTTAATGAATGGAGATTTGAATTGGACGCGTCAAAAACAAGACAAAACTTATTCTACCCCCCACACCAAAGGCTACGCAGCTGGATTGAAGGGGCAATGGGAAGTGGATGGGCTTTTAACCCAATTTTCGGGTCTGTACCATCAAACAACAGAGGTTGATTTTTCGGCCCGCCGATTGTTGGAAACGCATTTTCGTTTTGGAAAACAATTAAAAACGATGACGCCCTATGTGCATCTTCAGGGGAATTTTCCTTTACATGCCAGATCACACTTTAACAATCCCCTTTACCGTGCTGAAACAGGGGTGTTCCAACAGGTATCCCCCAAAACAACTTTGGATACAGCGCTATACCTGCAATACGATAAGAATGTGAAAGGAAAATCCTATGGGATTCGCGGGGAATATTCGTACTTAGCGACGCAATGGATGGCCATCAGCATCAACGGACAATGGCAAGCCAGAGGACATGCCAAAGCACACGAAAAAACATACCACCAACAAATTGGTACAAAAATTTCTTTTAGCTTTTAAAAGAAACTAAATCCAGCACTTTTTTCTTCCTGTTTTTCTTCGGGTGTTTTTTGCATTGTGGCCAATAGTTCTTCGCCAGCGGTCAATTCTTCATCTGTTGCATTAGATTTTACCACGCTCAGAGCATTTTGTATCAAAGCATTCAAGATTGGATTTTGCTCTTCCTGTGCCAATTTTAACCAAGCATAACATTGAACCGCATCGGGTTGAGGAATACCCTTTCCTTCACAATACATTTTTGCCAATTGATATTCGGCATAAATATCCCCCGCTTCGGCCCCTTTTTTGTACCAATTAAAGGCTTCCTCTAAATTATTCAGGCGTGTTTTAAATAAGTCCCCATAATATCCATAGGCTGCTTTTTGACGGTGTCCCGCTTTTTCAATGGCATCTGTCAGTTCTGAGATATCTTGTTTTTCAATGGCCATATCAATCATTTGAGTTGTCACCCCAAATACTTTCCCATCACGGGGGAAATACCCTTCATTCATCAGCAATTCTTGGACGGCTTGGGAATCATTAAATTCGGGAATAGTGGGGAGCCGTGTTTCCGTTCTTTCCTTTTCAGGAACTGATTTTTCAGGGGGAACAGGTTTCCAGTTGCGAATTTCAACCTGCTTTTCTGACAGGACTTTTGCATTCAATCCTTCCCCCAGAACATCCCGTTTTTCACGTGCCTTTTGTCCTACTTCATCTTGATTGTAAGCGGCAATAATACTATACCATCCATAGGCAGAGGCCGCATTTTTTAACCGTTTATCCGTCATGCGAATATCGGCCAAAGCCACCTGAGCCAATACATATCCTTGATGGGCAGAACGCGCCAACCATTTTAAGGCTTCCCCATAATCTTGGGGTATTCCTTGGCCTTCCAAATATAATTTGGCTAACATATATTGTGCTTTCATGTGTCCTTGCAGGGCTGCCTTTAAATAAAACCCATAGGCATAGTTTAAATTTTTTTCAACAGCGCTTCCGCTGGCATAGGCTTGGCCCAACTCAAAGGCAGCTTCGGCTTCCCCGGCATGCGCTGCTTTTTTCAATAAAGCAATACCACGGGCTGGTTCTGCTGGTACCTGCGGGGCCCCTTCTAACAACATTTTCCCCAATTCCGCTGAGGCGGGATAGTAATACCCGGAATCGGCCGCTTGAAATAAAGCACGCGCTTTGGCTAAATTTTGTGATACGCCCAATCCCTCTTGATACAGCTTCCCCAGATAATAGCTGGCGGCAGGATCCCCTTCTTCCGCCAAGTATGTGAATTCAGCCAGTGCGGCAGGGTATTGTTTGTATTGATAGGCCAACACCCCATCAGATAAAGCTGCTTGGGCCCCAAAGGATAACAATGTTGTCAGTGTCATTAAAGATAAAAATTTTTTCATTTTAACCCCTTTTGTTTTTTTCTTTTAATTTATCACAGCTTGCTTTTGCTTGCAAGTCTTTTTTATTGCAATTCAAAATCAAGTTTGATATAATAGACACGCTTGAATTGTCCATTCAAGCTGTGGGTTTAACAGCCTAGCAATACAAGGACAAAAGGATTTATCTCCTTTAGTCGGGCATTCACTTCCAAAGGGTGAAAGAAAGCTTATCTTTGGGGTGGATGCTTATGAATAAAGGTATCTACCTGAATCAGTAAGACTATTTTCTTGTATTGTAGTTGTTAACATCCACTCACTTTAACAGGTGAGTTTTTTGTAATCCGTCATTGCGAGGACTTTAGTCCGTGGCAATCTGATGAGATTACTTCACTATCGTTCGCAATGACAAGAAAGGAGTGAACATGGAAAAAGTATGTGTATTTTTTGGGCATCGTGTGGTTTTTGATGAAGAAAAGGTAAAGCTGCAACTAAAACGCGTGGTTCGGGAGTTGATTCTCCAAGGCTTTAATACCTTTTGGTTAGGGGGCTATGGCGAATTTGATGCCCTGGCCGATGACGTCACGCGCGAATTAAAGCATGAGTTTCCCCACATTCGACGTGTATGCGTTTTGGCGTACCTGCCCACCAACAAAGAGGAATACCACTATAAAAGCCAATTTTATGATGAAATGTTTTATCCGGAAGGTGTGGAACTGGGCCCCAAAAAGTTTGCGATTACCCGCCGTAATAAATACATGGTGGAAAATGCTGACATTATCGTGGCGCATGTTCATGGCACCACTGGCGGCGCTGCCCAGGCCCTGAAACACGCCAAGCGTCTGAATAAAAAAGTGATTACTCTTTTATGACGGTTTTGTGACAAATTTAAGAAATCTATGTGACAATTAAACGCCTTTTTTAGATTAAAGGCGACAGATAAAAAGCCTTTTGATATACTGTCCCCAGTCTTTACAAAAGGAGTTTATATGCAAAAAAGACATTTATTAAGTTTTATTTTAACATGCGCTGTCGCAACAGGTGCTTCTGCTGCCGGCTATCAATTACAAGAATATTCTGTGACAAATTTAGGACGTGCCTTTGCGGGCGTCGGTGTGATGGGGGATGATTATTCCGCCATTGCCTTTAACCCCGCTGGGATGAGTTTAATGAACAAATCAGGCGTTCAAATGGGTGCTATCGCCGTCGATGTGTATGGAAAAGCAAAAGGGGAATCACAAGCCGCTTCAGGAAGTGCAGTTGGCCCATTAAAAAGGGGAAGTACACATTCTAATCTGTTTCGTGTTATGCCCCATTTTTATGGTCAATATAAGGCAACGGATAAGTTGGATTTAGGGATCGGGCTTTATGTTCCCTTTGGATTGGCCAATGATTATAAAAAAGGATGGTATGGTGCTGACCATGGGGAATACTCGGGGATTACCGTTGTGGATTTAACCCCCAGCATTTCTTATAAAGTTTTGGACACGTTATCCGTTGGTGTCGGTGTCAATATTCAATACGCTGTTGCACATTTAACGGGTGGACTTTTTAAAGAACTTGTGCCTGGATCAGGAATCACTGGGACAGGAACATCAGACATGCATGATGCAGATGATATTGGGGTCGGATATAATATTGGCTTAGTGTGGCAACCCCGTAAATCAACCCGTTTTGGGATATCCTATCGCAGTAAAGTGGATCATAAATTACAGGGGAAAAATCACATTACAATGTCAACCCCATTTGGCTATAAAGATTCAGACGCCAAGGTGAATGCCAAAATTACAACTCCCGAAACGATTATCTTTTCGGCGGCACAAGATTTAAATGACAAGTGGACCATTTCTGGTATTGCCCGTTACACCCGTTGGAGCCGTTTTGGTACATTAGACATTTATCAAGATGGAAAAGTTGTCAGCAGAACCCGTGAAAATTGGAAAAATACATGGTATTTCGGGGCTGGTGCCGATTACAGATATTGCAAAAACTTGACCTTCCGTTTTGGAACAGCTTGGGATAATACCGCCATTCGTTCGGCCAAATACCGGACAGCACGTATTCCTGATGAACGCCGTATTTGGGCATCTATCGGGGCCAGCTATACCAAAAACAACTGGCAATTTGATGTAGGCTATTCACACTTGTTTGTGCATAGTGCCCACGCCAAAGGAACTGCAGAAAATTCCGGAAAATTTGATTCCAAATATCATATTCAATCAAACATCTTTGGGATGGGATTGCAATATAAATTCTGATAAAAACGGGGCTGGCAACGGCCCCAAAATTTTTTTAATTTTACCTCTTGCAATTAAAAAAAATATGTGCTAGAAAAAAAATGTTCTTTCAATTAAAATATAAGGAGAAATTAAATGATTAAAAAATTAAAGAAAGTTTTACATAAAGAAAAAGCTGCTCCCGCTGAAAAAACAGAAGGGGCTTGTACATGTGGATGTGGCTGTTGCTGCGATCCCAAGAAAAAAGCAGGCGTATTGGTGGCTGCTTTGGTTGTTGCCGGTTTGGTTGGCTTTGTGGGTGGTCGCATGGGATGCTGTTGCCACAAAGACAAAATGGGCGCTGGCTTTGATTTAAAGGTTGCTTCCTATGTCCAAAGAAATCCAAAAGCGATCATTGATTCTGTCGAAAAATACTATAAAGATTTAGAGGCAAAACAACGTGGTGGCCGTGGGGCTGAACCTCAAGCTCAAGCAACAGCTGATGCTGCTTTGGTAGCTGAAATCGTGAATGATAAGACCAACTATTCTTTGGGCAACCCCAAGGGTAAATTTGTGATCATTGAATTCTTTGATCATCAATGTGGTTGGTGCAAACGGACCAACAAAGAAATGCGTGAAGCCATTGCTAAAGGCGCCAAGAACATTCGTTGGATTCCAATCGATACACCTATCTTTGGTGAAGCAAGTGAAACTATTGCCCGCTATGTGTTAGCCGCCGGCGAACAAGGCAAGTACGCTCAAATGCATGAAGCCGTCGGTAATGCCCAAGGTAAATTGGACGAAGCCGCTTTGGTGAAATTGGGTGAAGGTTTGAAACTGGATACCAAGAAATTGAAGGCTGACGCCAATGGTGACAAGATCCGTGGTAAGCTTGCCAACAACAGAAAGTATGCCGAAAAATTAAATATCAACGGCGTGCCTATGTTGATTGTCGATGGCAAAATTAATCCGGGTGCCCTACTGGGTGAAAACTTGGAAAAAGCTGTAAAAGCTTCAAACGCCAAAAAATAAGTGTTTTACACAATAAAGGGGGAAACCGAAGGTAATGTTACCTTCGGTTTTT
Source organism: Alphaproteobacteria bacterium UBA3637 (assembly GCA_002373615.1). Lineage (GTDB taxonomy): Bacteria > Pseudomonadota > Alphaproteobacteria > CAAHEQ01 > UBA3637 > UBA3637. Next base: position 10,965 of record DFKU01000016.1, read on the forward strand.
TCTTGTTTTTTGTTTAAAAAGGTGTTACATATAACTTATGCAAAAGGGGATTTTGATTTTCGTATTGGCTGTTTTATTGGCGGGGTGTACCTCTACCGTTCGTGTTCGGCGTGGGGATACGCTTTATTCCATTGCCAAACGCAAAAATGTTCCCCTGCGTGCTTTGATTCAAGAAAATCATTTATCTCCCCCTTACACCATCAAGGCGGGACAAATCTTAAAAATCCCCGAAAAGAAAACATACACTGTACGTAAAGGCGATACACTTTACTCTATTGCGCGCAAATTTGATTCGAATGTGACAGATGTGGCGCGTCAAAATAATTTAAAGCCTCCGTACACCTTAAAGCCGGGTCAAAAATTGCTGGTAAAATCGTGGGAAGATACTGGGGCCACCTCTGCAAGTGTAAAGACAACCAAGGGGAAATCCGCCTTGAATCCGCCAGAGCCAAAAGCTAAAAATACCCCCACAAAGTCAGCTATAAAGGTGCCAAAATCCGCTCAAAGCAAACGTTTTAATCGCCCTGTATCAGGAAAAGTTATTGAAAATTTTGGGACAACAAAATCAGGGGTACATAATGATGGAATCAATATTTCAGCCAAAGCGGGTACGCCGATTTTGGCGGCGGATAAAGGAACTGTAGCCTATGCCGGTAATGACCTGAAAGGCTATGGGAATTTGGTTTTATTAAAACACGATAACGGTTGGTTCACCGCCTATGCCCACGCAGATAAAATATCCGTTAAGAAAGGGGCAGTGGTCAAGGCTAAACAGGCCATCGGCACTGTCGGCAAAACAGGTGGTGTCAAAACACCGCAGCTTCATTTTGAAGTGCGCTATAAGACAAAGCCGGTGGATCCTATTTTGTATTTAAAGTAATCACTTTTTTATTCAGACGCTTGGCGTGTTTCAGGGCCAGGGCAGCGCCGCCAGTGGTGCCATGAACATAGGCCACAATAATATCGGCATTTTCCACCATATATTTATTACGGCGGGTAATGGCAAACTTTTTGGGGCCCAGTTCCACGCCTTCAGGATAAAGCATTTCATCATAAAATTGGCTTTTATAGTGGTATTCCTCTTTGTTGGTGGGCAGGTACGCCAGCACGCATACGCGCCGAATGTGGGGAAACTCATGCTTTAATTCGCGCGTGACGTCATCGGCCAGGGCATCAAATTCGCCATAGCCCCCTAACCAAAAGGTATTAAAGCCATCTTTAATCAACTCCCGAACCACGCGTTTTAGTTGTAGCTTTGCCTTTTCTTCATCAAAAACCACACGATGCCCAAAAAATACACATACTTTTTCCATGTTCACTCCTTTCTTGTCATTGCGAACGATAGTGAAG
>DFKU01000033.1 GCA_002373615.1 Alphaproteobacteria bacterium UBA3637
CTGAATATTATGCCTTACATTTCTGCCAGCATTATTATTCAGTTGGGTGCCAGTGTGATTCCGTCTTTGATGGCCCTTAAAAAAGAAGGGGAAGCGGGATTTCGTAAGATGAATCAATATACACGCGCTCTCACTATTGCTATTACAGTTGTTCAATCCTATTTCATGGCTCTGGCTTTGGAACGTGGGGGCGCAGTGATTATGCCGAACGCCCACTTGTTTGAATTATCGACAGTTGTTTCCCTGCTCGGTGGAACCATGTTTGTGGTGTGGCTGGGTGAACAAATTACCGCACGAGGCGTGGGGAATGGTACCTCTATTTTAATTATGATTGGTATTGTTGCCAATATTCCTTCGGCCATGATTCGTATGCTTGAAGATGGTCGAGCAGGGGCTTTGTCCAGTATCACCATTTTGCTGATTATGGCGATGATTTTTGCAGTCATCTATGTGGTTGTTATGTTTGAAACGGCGCAACGCAGAATTGTGATTCAATATCCGAAACATCAAATGGGAAATCGTTTGATGCAAGGGGTGAGTTCTCATTTACCACTTAAAATTAACCCAACGGGTGTGATGCCACCGATCTTTGCCAGTGCACTACTCGCTATTCCTGTGGGAATTGCGCAGTACTTTTCCAAGACAGGGGAATCTGATTTTTGGAATAAGACAGCGCTTCTTTTAACTCCGGGGCAATGGGTGTATATTACGGTTTTTGCGGTCTTGATTGTGTTTTTTACTTTCTTTTACACAGGGGTTCAGTCTAATCCAAAAGAAACTGCTGAAAACTTAAAACGTCAAGGGGGCTTTGTGGCGGGGATTCGTCCGGGTGAAAATACTGCTAAATACTTGGATTATGTGATTACCCGTTTGACGGTATTGGGGGCGGCCTATTTGACAATTTTATGTATCTTGCCTGAATTTTTGATTGCCACCTTTAATGTACCATTTTTCTTGGGTGGAACAACTTTGTTGATTGTGGTGTCTGTGATTTTGGATACAGTGACTCAAATTCAATCACATATGTTTGCCTATCAATATGAAGGTTTGATTAAGAAAGCTAGGGAAAAGGGGAGAATCTAATGGCTGATAAAACATACAGACGGATTATTTTGGTGGGACCTCCGGGAAGTGGAAAGGGAACACAAGCGGCGATTTTGGCAGAAAAATTGCAGATCACGACTATTTCCGCTGGGGAATTGTTAAGAGCAGAAGCTAAGACTGGCTCAGAACTGGGTAAGCAAATAGCAGCCAGAATTGACTTTGGTAAGCTTGTTCCTTCTGAAATTATTGTCAAAGCAATGTTAAACGAAATTGCAAAACCTGAAAATTCAGCGGGCTATATTATGGATGGTTTTCCGCGTTCCATGGATCAAGTGGAGATGTTTGGAAAGTTGATTCAAACCCCGGAATACAGGGATAAAAATTTGGAACCGGATTTAGTTTTGTTATTGCAGGTTCCGGATGATTATATTTTTGACCGCATACTGGGTCGCAGTCAATGTGCGAACTGTAAGGCGATGTATCACGAAAAATTCAAAACTCCCAAGGTGTTTGGCGTATGCGACATTTGTGGGGGAAAAGAATTTACAAAACGGGCGGACGACACCCATGAAACGGTGGTATCTAGACTCCGCACATACCGTTCTGTAACAGCTCCAGTTATACCATACTACGAAGAAAAGGGGCTATTAAGGTGCGTTGATGGGACGGGACCCATTGACGTTGTTAGTGAAAAAATCAGAAAAATAGTAGGATATTGATTTAAAAAGGGCTTGACAGAAAACGAAAATTAGAGTATAATTCCCAATCGTTTGAAGTCGAGTTCGCCGAAAAGGCAAATCAGACTTATTGTTTTTTTAACATAATGGAGAATGAACCTTGGCACGTATTGCTGGTGTAAATATTCCGACAAATAAGCTGGTCAGCATTGGCTTGACCTATATTTATGGGATCGGAAAGAAAACTGCAGATGATATCTGCAAAAAGGCAGGGATTCCTGCTGATCGTCGCGTAAATGATTTAACTGACGCAGAAACATTGAAACTGCGTGAAATCATTGATGCGAATTATCATGTAGAAGGGGACTTACGTCGTGAAGTCGCTATGAATATTAAACGTTTGGTTGACTTGGGATGCTATCGTGGGCTTCGTCACCGCAAGAAATTGCCGGTGCGTGGTCAAAGAACGCATACCAATGCCAGAACCCGTAAAGGTAAAGCTATTGCTATTGCCGGTAAGAAGAAAGTCACGAAGTAAGGAGTTTAAGCTATGGCTGAAATTAAAAAGACAGTTAAAGCCTCTCGCAAGAAAGAAGTGGTTGCGGGGGTTGCTCATGTTGATTCCACTTTTAATAATACCGTTATCACCATTACGGACACGCAAGGCAACACAGTTGCTTGGTCATCCTGTGGTTTGAAGGGCTTCAAAGGGGCACGCAAATCTACCCCGTATGCGGCTCAAATCGCTGCTGATGACGCTGCTCATAAAGCAATGGAACGCGGTATGAAGACAATTGACGTGGTTGTGATGGGACCAGGGTCCGGTCGTGAATCCGCTTTGCGCGCATTCAACGCTGCTGGATTGGTTGTCACTTCAATCAAAGATATTACAGGCATGCCCCATAACGGATGTCGTGCTCGTAAACGTCGTCGTGTGTAATTAAAAAGAAAGGATAAGACAATGATGATTCAAAAAAATTGGCAGGAATTGATTAAACCTGAAAAACAAACTGTTGATCAAATTGTCCCGGGATATAAAGCGACATTGACGATTGAACCCTTGGAACGCGGATTTGGTGCGACATTGGGGAATGCTTTGCGTCGTGTGATGTTGTCTTCTTTGCAAGGGGGGGCTGTAAAGGCGGTTAAAATTGCAGGTGTTCAACATGAATTTTCTTCCATCCCCGGAGTTCAAGAGGATGTGACAGAAATCATTTTGAACATTAAGTCTTTGGCATTGCGTGTGGATTCTTTGGAAGATCAACACATTTATTTGAATGCTAAAGGACCAGGCGTTGTGACGGCTAAACAAATTGAAACCAATCACGCCATCGAAATTATGAATCCTGATTTAGTGATTTGTACTTTGGATAAAGAAGGCTCTGTTGAAATGGATATGTTGGTGGGAACAGGTAAAGGGTACGTCACGGCCGCTCAAAATCGTCCGGAAGAATGCCCCATCGGTTTGTTGCCCGTGGATTCCATTTATTCTCCAGTCAAATCAGTTGTTTATCAAGTTGAAAATGCCCGTGTGGGTCAACAAACTGACTATGATAAATTGATTATGACTGTGGAAACAAATGGGGTTGTGACTCCTGAAGATGCTGTGGCTTTGTCCGCTCGCATTTTACAGGATCAGCTGAAGCCCTTCATTACCTTTGAAGAACCGGCTGAAGCCACCATTGAAGAAAAGATTGCCGATTTGCCGTTCAATCAAAACCTGCTCCGCAAAGTGGACGATATGGAATTGTCTGTCCGTTCTGCGAACTGCTTGAAGAACGACAATTTGCGCTTTATTGGTGATTTGGTTCAAAAGACAGAGGCTGAAATGCTTCGTACACCAAACTTTGGTCGTAAGTCTTTGAATGAAATCAAAGAATTGTTGGCTTTATATGATTTGCATTTAGGTATGCAAGTTGAAAATTGGCCACCAGAAAATTTGGAAGAATTGGCAGCTTCTGTCAATTTTGAAGATTAGGTTAAAAATCGCCCCAGGGGTCTGGGGCGTTGGACCTTTACACGCGTGACGGCGGGTGGATGGTTCAGATAACAATCCGTTTTGCACTGCAAAACAAGTCATGAAAGGAAAGAAAAATGCGTCACGGTATGAGAACCAGAAAACTCAACAAAGATACAGCTCATCGTCGGGCTATGTTTGCGAATTTGGCAAACGCTTTAATCAAACACGAACAAATCAAAACAACGCTTCCCAAAGCGAAAGAACTCAGTCCACTTTTTGAAAAATTAGTGACCAAAGCTGAAGATGGCACATTGCATGCCA
>DFKU01000053.1 GCA_002373615.1 Alphaproteobacteria bacterium UBA3637
CCCCGATAGCAGCTTCATGAGCGGTGTCAGCGTCTTTACGATCTTTGGTTTCGTTCGCAATCGCAAGCTCCAAACCTTCTTCCACACCAATAGCTCGAACAGTTTCTTCTGTCACGGTTGCAGGAAGTGAAGCTGTCGCCAAACGAGGAGCCTTAAGGCCAACAGACAGTTGTTGAAACCCGGATTCCAAGGCCAACATTTCATCCATATCAGCAGCAAAAGAGGCGCTCGCAGATAAAAAGACTACTGTACTTAATGCTATCTTTAAAAAGTTTTTCATTATTCTTCTCCTACTTCTGATTTAATTTCTTCAGATTCTTGCATTTCCTGCACAATTTGTTCTTGCTGTCTTTTGATTTGTTCCAATTGACAAACATTAAACATTTCCATAATATTTTTAGCCTCATCAAAATTTGTAAATTCCATTATTTTAGTTTCCGGACGAACCTTGCGATTTTGTAAATAAAGTAAGAAAGACTTCGCTTGATCTTTTGTCAACCGATAATCAACAATATTATTAAAACAAGGGCAAGTTTCCCCGGAACATTCTTTTTTTAATTCTTTTCTGATCTTTGTGTCTGTGAAATAATGAATCGACAGTAAAGCTCCAACCACCAGAGCCAACGTAAGAAACAACTTAAAAGTATATTTAACAAACGACATAACGTCTCCTTTTTCTAAAATTTCTGCGTATTATACACCTTTTTTATTTTTTTGTCAAGAGTTTTTATTTATTTTTTTATAAGCCATATGTTGCCTTAAAAACATACCCTGAGCAAATGTAAAAAAATACCAAAAAAAATAGCACACAAAACCACCGAGTTAGGTTCCCGCCTGAGATTGATAAAAAAATAACAAGTCGCCATTTAAAGCGACTTGTCCAATTTGGCGGAGGGTAATGAACGAATTTCGAACCAATCATGTGGACGAGTACAAACAGTTGGCGATGGAAATGAAATTGTCGTGTTTGATTTGACTTTTAAAATAAACTTTGTTATTCTAAATGAAGATTTAAATCAAATTAAGGATGTACTATGCGCCCATTTACAAAGGCAATTTTTGAACACGAGGGAAAAAAGATTATCGGATCGCGTTGGACATTAGAGCAAGTTCAACAAGCCTATAAAAAAGCCGATGAATTGTTGAATCTTGTTTCAGAATTTAAAGCCTTTAAGCCAGTTCAAGAATTGGGAGTTCATAAGGTTCGAGCTGATTTAGAATATGCTATACCAAATCGCCTTCAAAAAGATCTGCCCGATGAAGCGGTTCAATCGCTCAGTTTAAGTGTTCTCAGTAATTTATTAGATAAAGGAACTGAGGTTATGTGGTATACTGCATGGCTTTATGAGAATACGCCAGATAACTTTAAAAACACAGTTGCGTCCTCTAAACAGGCCTTTTTGAAAGACAGATTTTTCCGAAAAAAAGTGCCATTTTATAGTTTTTCCCCATTTAAAACAGGGGATAACCCAGCTTTTTCTCGGGATGAAAAATTTTCAAAAATTTGTGCTGATTTATATTCTGATGCGCATCATATGGCTTATCATTCGGCGGGGCATACACCTCCTGCAAATTATGCTTTTTGGTTGGGAAGATCAAAGGCAGGTGAAAAACTGAATTATGAAACAATGTATTTACAGCAATTGGCATATAGGGTGAAAGAAAAAATGTTGGGAAAATCAGTCCCTACTGCCTCCATCATCGCTACCCGAAAACAAAATACGCTTTAATCTTCTCGTTGGCGACCTCTTTGTATGGGATGATGAGTTATTGAAAAAGGGCGATATGTTTGATGCACATCTAATGGATGTTTGATTTCATCGATAAAACGTTTACGTTCAAAATCATCTAAGTTAATATACTCTGTGATACAATTTTCATACTCTATTTTTTTGGCTTGAGGAATTTGTTCCCCATTCGGTCTTATGCTATCAGGACCATATCTGTTGGCAACTAAATCTAAACAGGCCGCTGTATAGTACCCATCCACTCTGTGGTGTGCTATCATCTTTTCCATTTCTTCTAAACGAGATTCAATCAATTCTACAGTTTGATATTTTGGATGATCCAATAACATCCAAATAGTAGCACTTTGTTTTTCAAACAAAAGGACAAAATTATCATTAATTATCTGTCGATCTTGATAGTTTCCTGAATCAAATACAGGTTTCATTTTAAAATATTCTTGGCGTATATGATCTGTTGTATCCAGTAAAAAGGCTCTTTTTTCTTCGGGCAAATAACGTGAACGACGCATAAATTCTGATTCAAATATACTCATAATAATTCCTTTCTTTTCTGGGATGGATTATACTTTGAAAGCGCTGAAAAGTCAATATTTGAGTTCGATAAGTTACGGAATTTTGTGGTTTTTCGCCTCGCAAAAATGTAAATTGGCTAGCGCACAATTTATCCCTCGCATACTCGGGACCGCCTCCGGCGTCCTGTCTGCGGGACACATTGCGTCCCTTGCCACCGAACCCGCCGAAATGCTTGCAAAATATGAAAAAAGCCACCGTTTGCGCGATGGCTTTTAATCTTGGCGGAGCGTAGAGGAGCCAGGGGGGGCAAAAAGAATAAGTATCTAAAAAGATTGGACTTTTTTATGACTTTTTCAAGGGCATTTTAAAGCGGTGTTACACACCTGTACACAGGTGATGAAGTATACTTTTTCCATGTGTCTTTTGAGCTCAATTGTTCATAATGTCAAATTTGTGTCTCAGTCAGGTGTCACACATTGTCAGAAATCTTATTTTAGCAGAAATTAAAAATACTTCAAGAGCCTCTCGGTAATCATGCGTTGCCCCTCTTCATAAAGTCGGTCTAAATACATCTTATTCACAAGCCCATCATTCAATAAGCTAATGTTTCGTATTAGATTATGAATTGAGTCAATAGAGGGATGCCTTTGTTCACAAAGTATCATTCCAAAAT
>DFKU01000084.1 GCA_002373615.1 Alphaproteobacteria bacterium UBA3637
ATTCTTTTCTTTTTTTAATAAGTTAGTTTTCATAATATTTCTCCGTTTTTAATGTTATTTCAATGACCACCTTCAAGGTGGCCGGAGAGTTCGTAAATCAGATAGTTTAGTGATCCCGATGGTCTTTGGGGTTGCCCCCTGAACATACACCAAAGGCTCCCCGACCAGGTCGGGAAATAATCGGTGAGTGTCTTTTTAAAATAAAAGAAAAAACACAAAAAATATCGGCTGTGTTCACCCACCGTGTACTTTTGAGCTTGTGAGGCTCTCTCGCACCTTTTCAGGCACTTGAGGACTTAGATTTCTCCTTGTCCAAGGACTATCCTAAAGTGTTTTTTGGTAGATTGCAAGCACTTTTTTATAAATTTAAAAACAATTTATTGGCTATTTTTATTTTTTTGCTTGCTTTTTGTATAAATTTGTGTATAATAGACCACATGACCTTTGGGGGTATAGCTCAGTTGGTAGAGCGTTGCAATGGCATTGCAAAGGTCAGGAGTTCGACCCTCCTTACCTCCACCAGATTCAAATTAAGCCCTTGTTTATCAAGGGTTTTTTAATGCCCAAAATTCGGGTTTTTAGGTGTAACACCGAGGTGTGACACCAAGCTGTAACACCAAGATATTAAAACAGAGTCAAAAATCACCCTTATTTTGAAGCAGATTTACGAAGATTAGACAAAATTTGGATTTATGAAATTTATGCCAAAATGTCCCTTTGCTTTTCCTGCCAAATCAAGACCTTTGACCTTGTCTTTTTTAGTAATGGTTCCTCGTGTTTCAAAGTTTTCTATTTGAGCTATTACATCCTTTAAAATAGATGTAAAACGTAATATACTATTGTCACCAGTAATGTAACCCAATTCAAAAGAATCTTCTTTTAATAAGTCCATTGCGTTATGCATAATTATTCCGGTCGGTTTTAATTCTTCTTTATTACCCTCTGTTGGAGCTTTTGCTTCAATATGGATTTTCAAGCTATTTATTGTAAAAAAATAATCTGGAGCAGCATCTCTTGTATCTTTTTTAACCTCGTGTCCAGCATCTAATAATATATTACCAATTAAGACTTCCCAAAAATGAGAGTGTGGTGTTTTATTTTTCGGGGTTTCAAAAATACCATGTTCTCTATTCTTGTCTTCCATATAAGAAAATAACTTTTCAACAGCAGCATCATACCGTTTTTGCCATTCTTGTTGAGAAATGGTTTGATCATAAAAATGCTGATCAAATTCTTTTCTTAAAATATTTCTGTATTCGTCAGTAGTCATCTTTGCTCCAAAATATAAATAAATTCTAACATAATTTTACGTATTTTTCAAATGAGACTTTATCTCCTCTTTTAATGGTCTTGAGCCGAAGATTAGATTTGCCTCATTTAGTGAAAATTATACCATCCATAACATAGGAGATATTTTTGATGAACGATCCGAGAGAGGTAGTGAAAATCTTGAACTTTTATCTGTTACCATGAATGATGGAGTGAAAAAAAGAGCTGAAATTGAGGGAAAGGACAATTCGAGCGAAGATAAAGGGAACTATAAAATTGTTCGGATCGGCGATATGGTTTATAATTCAATGCGCATGTGGCAAGGAGCAAATGGGATATCCCCTTATGATGGAATAGTAAGTCCAGCATATACCGTTTTGAAAGCATCTGCCCCTTTATGTGATAAATATATTGGTTATCTATTTAAAAATTCTGAATTAATTAATAAATTTAGGAAAAATTCTCAGGGGCTTACATCAGATACGTGGAATTTAAAATATCCACAAATATCAACAATTAAAGTTAGTTTACCTTCTCTTCCGGAGCAAGAAAAAATTGCGGCGTTTTTGTCGTTAGTGGATGCGCGGATCGAAAAACAGCGGCAACTGGTTGAAGCCCTAAAGAAGTATAAAAGAGGTTTATTATCCGCTATTTTTGAGAGAAAATTAGAATTCAGCTCATCCACATGGCATTCGGTAGCTCTTTCTGAATGCTGTAATGGGTTCGATAATTTACGCAAGCCAATATCTTCGGAATTGCGGGAGAAAGGCACTATCCCATATTATGGGGCGAATGGAATTCAGGACTATGTAAAAAATTATATTTTTGATGGAGAATATATATTACTGGCTGAAGATGGAGGACATTTTGATGATTTTACAAATAGTTCAATAGCTCAATATATCACTGGTAAATCATGGGTAAATAATCATGCCCACATTTTACAGGCTAAGCCAGGATATAATAATAAATATATCTACTATACCCTTGTTCATAAAGATATACGCAAATATATTAATGGTACGAGTAGAGCTAAATTAAATCAGGAGGACATGTGGCAAATTAAAATTATTACCCCTGATATTTCTACTCAAAACAAAATTGCACGATTTATGACAGCTATTGATGAAAAAATATCGCAAGAAGAATATAATTTATTCCAGTTTTATAAAATAAAATATGGTTTATTGCAGCAAATGTTTATATAAACATCTGTTGCAAAAATCCTTTCTTCATTTTTTGAAAATTTTCGTATATATTCACTGCAATATTTAAAGTTTTATCAATCAGGTTTAATTGTTTTACAAATTGATCCTGAATTTCGTGGTTTGGTAAGCTAATTCTTAAGGACTTAAATTTTGAAAAACTGAGAGCATAAATATTTGCTCTTATAGTCTTGATATTCCTGATCGTTCATTTCGAGGGCGGTGCTATCAATACTAAACTCAATAAATGTCCGTAGGGAATTCAAATATTTGGTTAATTCGCGGAATAAAATTACAAATTTTATCCTTGGCTATGTAACTGTGCAATCAATAAATTCTCTAATTCTGCTTCACTTTGGTATGTCATTTTGATTTGTCCTATAGTATATATTAGACTGTAATCAAAAACAATAAAAATTGCAAGATTCTTTCATAAAATACAACTCATTTTATTATCTTTTCTTTTTTTATCTAGGAAATCATAGTTTTTTTTACGACTAATTCATTTATTTTCAGATTTAAATTTGAGTTTCAACATATTTTATGATACATTACACCGAAGAGTTTGAGAAAGGAATTATTTAATATGGGCTTTTTTAGTGAATTGTTCTTCGGAATTATGAATCAAAATAATAATTATCCCAAAAGAGGACCTTCTAGACATGAACCAACGGCCGAAGATTATATTCGGTCTGGAGAAATTGAGGAGGGAAATTATGACGATGGCCAACGAAATTCTATAAATGAATGTGGAAATCTTGACAGTGAACATGAGATAGATGATGAAAGATAAGATGATTAAAGTCTTATTCGTCTGTTTAGGTAATATTTGTCGGTCGCCGATGGCGGAGTTTGTGATGAAGCAAATGGTCGCCGAAAAAGGTCTGGCGAACAAGTTTGAAATTGCCTCTGCCGCCACCGAAGGCTATAATGAAATGGTGCATGAGGCGCTGGATTATCGCGCGGCTGATATGCTTCGACAGATGAAAGTCCCTTTCACCCAACACTACTCGCGTCAAATTCGCAAGTCCGACTACGCTAAATTTGATTATATTCTGGCGATGGATGATAACAATGTGCGGGATATTTTGAATATCGTTGGCGGAGATAAGGACCACAAAGTGCATCGTCTGTTGGATTTTACCCAAAATCCACGACCGGTTAAAGACCCCTGGTACACCGGCAATTTTGATGAAGCCTATTGGGATATCTATGAGGGTTGTCAGGCATTTTTGGATTTTTTGAACAATGCTAAAATTTTAGGGACACCATGAATACAAAAACCTTTTTATCGAGTCACTTTCCTGATTTTGTAAAAAAATGGAAGAGATATTACCATAAATTTAAGCAGGTTGATTCCTGGTACATTACTAGCGACTATTGCCTTGATGACAAAAGTAAACCTAATGACGTTATGACATTTACCATTTTTCCACTTATTCATCCTTATTTGTTGAAAGAGGATATAAAACATTATTTGCCGCAAGACATAAAAAAATTTAAAAATATTTCAGAAACAGCACTTAATTATATTAAAGAATCCCCATATTCCTTCTCGATGGCGTTTCTTATCAAAGATAAAAATCATATTTTTAAATTAGAGGATAATAAACAACTTTTAGATAATGCCATTAAACGAATGGAACTTTGGCCTGAAAAGAAAAGAGAAGAGTTCATTCATCAGATGAAAAGTTTCCGGAATTATCTTAATCGAAAAGAAATTGATACTAAAATATTATCCGATATTGGTATTACAGTTCATATTATGTCGGCAATTATAGAATTCCTTTTAGTAAAGACTCGTACAAAGCATATTGTATGGATTTCGGATCGAGATAAAATAACTGATTTTCAGGATGGCATAGTGCATCAATTTATTCGTTTAGGGTATGCTAACCTACTAAACAGACGAGTTCCTGATCATGAAGTATATGGATTCATAGAAAGTAAACAATATGATAAAGAACTATTTGATGAATTGATAAGAATTCCAGATTATATTTGTGGGGCTTTGGCATCCATGGATTTTGATGATACGAATAAAGTTTCAGAAAAACATTACAACCTATTTGATAAGAGCATAGTTGATAATAATAGAATCTGTATTATGAATATAGAACATGGGGAACCTGCCGATTTCCTAAGCGAAATTAAATTCACAAGATCACAACAAAAGCTTCCCTAACCCTTTTTCTTCAACTCATTAATCAAATCTTCGGCGAATTTCGGGAAGGTTTGGGAGGCTTTGCCGAGGATCTCTTGGTCGAATTGAGAGCTGTTATTGCAGGGATCAAGATTGAATAAATAGGTCTTTGCACCATAAAATTTCGCTTGTCGCACAAAACCGGCCGCGGGATAGACTATACCGCTGGTCCCAATCGCAATAAACATGTCGCATTCGGCCAACATCTTATCCACTTCGTCCATGTACTTCGGCATTTCCCCAAAAAAGACAATGTTAGGTTTCAACATCCCTTGAACATGACATTCGGAGCAAACTTCATCGCTTTCCACATCCCCCAAAGTGGTCAGTACATGGCCGCAGTTCATGCACACACACTCGTCAATCCGCCCATGAATATGATAGATGTTTTTGCTTTCCGCTTTTTCGTGCAACAGGTCCACATTTTGCGTCACAACATTGATAGTGACTTCCGGCAATTCCTGTTGCAACATAGTGATGGCTTGATGGCCAGCGTTGGGTATGGCCTTCATCATAATGGGCCTGAGTTCGTTATAAAAGGAATGCACAAGCGCTGGGTTGCGTTCAAAAGCCTCAACCGTACAAACGTCCTCTACGCGATGGTTCAACCACAGCCCATCCTCAGACCGGAATGTCTTTAATCCAGATTCCGCCGATATGCCCGAGCCAGTTAAAATCACAATGTTTTTCATTAAGCTAATTTTAATTTTATATGAAACAAAAGTCCAGTGAAATATGCAAAATCTATAAATTAGCCCTAAAAGTTCAACTTGGACGGCGTTTTTTGATTTTCTTATCCTTCAATACGGTTAAGAGCGTTGGCAGGATGATTTGCGCCAGGAGTTTAAGTTGTTTTTCCATGTATTATCCTTTCAGTTGAGGGCATCACCATACATGCTCTTATTTTTAGATTTATCAACTTATATTTTGAAAACACGCATTTTTGATGATAAGCAACACTATTTTTGCATATTATTCATTTGCAAAATGCCCCAAAAGCAAAGGACAAATGCCTGATTTTTGAACGAAAAGTCATCATAATTACAAATGGATAATTTCTACATTTTTATCTTGCTTTGCCAAATATTCCACCAGCAATCGCCGATGGCATTTTTCAGGTGTTGGTTCTGCACATAAAAAACAACAGTTATCCATATTTGGCGTCAATGTAAAATGACGTGCATGACAAATGCTATCATATTGCACAACATAATCATCCCAAGTAACACGCCCGTCTTTATAATCTCTTAAAAGTGTAGCGGTTGGTGCAAACTCTTTTCTGTTTTCGTAATCAATATGACATAGGACTTTTAAAAAGAAAGCTAAATCTTCTGATTTTGAAAATCCGGACAATTGAGTGTTGGGCCACAAACGAACATCAATCACTTTCTTAACATCAGAGTGTTTTAAAATAGTAAAAAACTCTCTAGCAGATTTCCCAGTAAAACCAATTGTATAAAGACGCATCATCTTCCTTTCTTAATATAAGAATACACCATTACACATTAAAAAGCAATGGTTATTTTGTTTGTAATATGGTTTTGCAAGCCCTACACGTACATGGGCAAAAGTCATTTCTTTTAGTTGTTCATTTAATTTTTTTAGGCCATTCATTTTATCAAGAACATCTCTTAAATAACGACACGTTACCCTTAAATCATACTTTTCTCCATCATTGTCCCGAATTTTAATGCGTAACTTATTTTCACTATCCTTATAAAATTCCAAGTTTTGAGCAGGGACTTTAATCGCCCCCAAAGACGCACATTTTGTTCCGGGCAAAACATATGAATTATCTTTTAGATGACCTGAAAAAACACTAGCTATATTCTTTGATAAACTGCCTTCTAATTCATAAGCAAGATCTGCGGGTGTATCGTAATGATATAGAGGTATAATATTTTCAGAAATCCAAGTATCTTCCGTTTTGTGAGGATAATCACGCCCTTCATTTGGGGGGATTGGAAGTGTTTCTATTTGAATACAAGAATGTCCTTCTACTTTTTTTGCTTCTTCTTCAGACCAATGATGACCATTTGGCATTAGCCTACGCATCCGTTGTTCACTAGGACTCCAACCTGCTATGCAATACGTATCTTTCATGTAGGTGTAATCTGAAATAATAATATTTAATTTCATTTGTTTTCCTTTCAGTTAATAATAAAAAAGCCCGCAAGGTTCATTCCTTACGAGCAACAAAAAACAGAGTATAATTCACCCTGCTAACTGAAGTGAATTATAGCACAAATTACTTCAAAAGTCAAGTATTTTTATGTTTTTCAGGTATATGAACTGCTTTATAAAAAATTCCACAGATTTCTCTATGGAATTTTTCGTCACTTATGTAGACACATAACTAGGACAAGTAAGAATATATGTAAATTTCTTTAAATAGATTACTCCATAGGTTGGTATTTTTTGCCAAAACATCCGGATTCTCCGTTCGTTCATCCAACAGGATTGTCACCAACTTTGGTCCAATATTCTTCCATACATCCAAAGGATCTTTTTTCCAACAATAAGAACCATCATCATTTACATTTACAAGAGCTCTAAAAGCACCAACTAAAGGATACAGAATACCTCTTGGTACAATATATTTAAGCGGTTGTTCCTCAAAAAGAGATTTTCCAACCACATCCCCATTTGCATATTTTGCATATTTTCTACTTCCATAGCGTTTCCCCGCTTCACTCGAAACGGAAGCAAAACCTGTTTCTATTTTTTCCCATAAAGCAAAAATGTCTTTGATGACAGGAAACATATTCTGGATCATTTGTTCCCGGACTTTTTTACTCTTTTCTGGATCGCTTGACATGTTCAAAAATTTTCGAAGACTTGCTTCTTTACCCGAATAACATTGAATGGGTTGGGTTTCAGATAACGTTCCCCTTAATGTTTTATAAGGATAAACTTCTTGGCTAAACATTAAAATAATGGCTAAAATTTCACGTACATCCATCGGTGATATATTAATATCATTGTAATGTTCATTCATCTTATATTGTATCCGATTGGCAAAGGGTAAATCCTTGAGAACATCTTTTATCACTTCAAAACTATTTTCTAATTCAGCAATGGACTTCAGATCCACCTGAACAGAGGTATTCCTTGCAGCGGCCAGTTCAACCGGACTATCCAATCCAACAAAAATTTCAAAAAATACAAATTTATCATCTGATAATGTATTTTTAGTTTCCAAAATAGCTCTTAAAGTATGCCCTCCATCAATATTTCCATGTATTTCTGGATCTTCAAAAGTAAGAAGTAAATCTTTTGTTTCATTATCCCACTTAGCATCTTGCGCGGAAATAACAATCCCCCTATTGAGTTCATGGAAAATAGAAGAATTTTCTAAACTTTCCTTAATGCATTGGGCTACATTTGTAGTCATTTTTTGTTCCCTTGGATTGGTTTCCATCCAATCTGTTATTTCCAGGGGAATAGTATTCGCTTGCACATAGCAAACATATTTAATGTGTCCACTCTCTTTGTTGCAGGGATCACTTAATTTTTTAAATTCAACAGCTTTAAATTTTAATTTTGTCATTTTCTAAATCCTTTCTTTAAGTTAAAAAAAACACATTTCACCGATGTAAAATGTGAACATAAAGAGATTCAGAAATTCTACATCGACAAAACAGATACTAGAAACCCTAACAAGACATCTCTTGTAGAGTAACAATCCATTTATAGCATATGCAAAAACAAATGTCAGGGCATTTTTTGATAGTCAAAGATTGTTATAATAAAAAAACTTGATTTTTAGGTGTAAATAAAATAACATGGGCCTTGCAAAATAAGAAAAGAGGTTAACAGATGTTTTTAGTAAGAAGCACAAAAAAATTACAGTTAATAATAACCAAATATCTGTAATAAAAGTTAATGGACAGGACTATATCTGTCTAACGGACATGGTACGTGGGGAAGAAGGTACTGATCATATAAAGAATTGGATGAGAAATCGTAATACAGTAGAGTTTCTCGGATTATAGGAACAATTACATAATGCCAATTTTAAAGGTGTCGAATTCGACACCTTTAAATTTTATAAAATCAAATAACTCTTTGAATCTGGACCAGCAAAAGGATATAGTGCTTATTGCATTCATTTGGATGAGTAATGCCAACCATTAATAGGGGGGATATTTAACAGTGTGTCGCGTATCCAATTATTACGATCTTTGGGTTATAATCGGGAGTGGAATGCGAGCATTGACTACTCCCCTTGATTTTTTCATCAACTTTGGCAAAATAATCTTAACCTTATCAGGTGATGGGGTGATGTGGATTTAAGCCGACTTGTCCTACTACCGCGAACTAAACAGGAGAATACATCATACGTAAAACTGCAGAAGCGGTGTCAATTGGCCACCCTGATAAAACAGCCGATTATATTTCAAGTTATATTTTGGACAGAATGATTGAGCAAGAAAGCGAGGTCAGATATGCCGTTGAGGTTAAAGTCTTGCACCATAAAAAAATCGCCATGTTGACAGTTGGCACTTTGCCCTCAACAAACTCGCAAAATAGGGGTAGTGGTCATGGGTCAATATTTTTAAGATATTGAAAAACCTTTACATAATCTTTGTATCCGCGACAACGAATCACAGGGATTGAAGTCATTTTTAAAAAAAATCCAATCTGAGCATTGATTTCATGATTTGTCTTATCCCAATCCCTGATTTTAGATAAAGTGATAGGACGATAATGATAGGCTTGAACCGGTAAATCGGGAGGGATTTCCTTACCAATTAATCTTTTTGCTTTAAAAAATCGCTTTGTAAATCTGAAAATAGCCAACAGACGATGGATGCGCATATCTATGATTAAATCGGGATTTACCTGTTCGTACAAATTTTTTTGACATCCTTCCATAACCCAAGAAGTGTGTGTTGTTAAAAACTTTTTTATAAGAACTGTTTGTTCCCCTTGTGTACGATACTTTCCATTTTCTTTGATGCGACAAACCTCGTCAAGTTGAGTCGGGGCAAATTAAATTTTTTATTTAGTTGGTAAGCGAGTGTAGATTTTCCCGCCCCCAATGGACCAATAATAAGAACTTTCATAGGATAAAACATACACTTATGTAAATTATTTTACAAGATAAAATATGGTTTTTACTTTAAATATCAGCGGGTCCTTCCTGTGAGTTTTCATATGCGGGGACTCTGAGCCGTGGGATTTTTTTAGTGAAACGACTTTTTGTTTAGTGGTCGGTGGTATTTCAAATACCAATAATATCAATACCTTTGAGGGGTAGCCCTCTTTTTTGGGTGGTCAGTTGGGTGGTCACCCTCAGTTTTTTGACTCCATCTGCAGAAATGACAGAGAACAGCTCCTTAGTGAATTGACTTTAGATGGATTTTTTAATATGATGTCCTTTGAATGGAGGTAAAGTATGGCACAAGTTCAAAAAAAGATTTTATCTGAATACTTCAAAAAAGTACTCTCTGGTGAAAAGAAAACGGAGTTAAGGCTGGCTGATTTTGAAATCAACAAGGGGGATACCCTTGTTCTGGTTGAAATAGATGATAACACCAAAAAAGAAACGGGGAGAAAGCTTGAGGTCAAGGTTTCTTATGTTATGAAAACAAAGGACTGTACCTACTGGTCACAAGAAGATATTGATAAGTATGGCTTTCAAATGATTCAATTTGATCCGATAGACCAAAAATAACAAACATTTTCATTGCTTTTCAATGAATAATCCTGTATTATAACGGCAGGAGAATACAACATGAAAGTCACATTTGTCACAGGAAATATGGGAAAATGGGAAATTGGCAGGGATATCTTCGCTAAGTATGGCTTAGAACTTGCTCAAGCCAAAATGGAAACACCCGAAATTCAATCTTTGGATGTGACAGAGGTTGCGACTTATTCGGCCCAATATGCTGCAAAAAAACTGAATACACCTGTTATTAAATCTGATGTGGGATACTACATTTCTGCGCTAGGCGGTTTCCCCGGACCTTTTATCAAATACATTAATCAAACACTTTCGGATGAGGATTTATTACGTTTGATGAAGGGCATCAAAGACCGTTCTATGATTATTCGGGAATGTTTGGCCTTTGCTACCCCAGATGGATTCACGAGATGCTTGGTTCATGAACAGAAAACAACGATTGCCGAAAAATCTGATGGGGTTGGCAGCAGCATTGATAAAGTGATGATTTTGGATGGCTTTACAAAAACCAGAGGCGCTTCTGATTCCAAAGAGGTTGCTGAATTTTGGAAAAAATCCCTTACCCTGTATCATGAAATGGCAAAATTCTTAATTTCCTGGGAGGCTAAGGCATGAAAAAGGTTGTTTTTTTAACAGGGAATAAGCATAAAAAAGAAATTGCAGAGGCTGTTTTATCGCAATATGGTCTGGAAGTTGAAGCGCGTAATATTGATTTGGAAGAAATCCAAGATACAGATATCGAAAAAATTGCGATCTGGAGTGCAAGGCAAGGCGCAAAGAGATTAAATATGCCTGTTATTAAAACAGATGTTGGCTTTTCTATAGATGCTTTAAATGGTTTTCCTGGAGCCTTTGGAAGATATGTTTTCCCACAATTAGGTGTAGACGGTATGATGCGTTTAATGGCTGGAAAAGAAAATAGACATGCTCAATCTATTGAAGTATTGGCATTTGCTACAGCAAATGGCGAAGCTAAAACATGGACTAAGATTCAAGATCTTGAAATTTTGACCGAACCCAAGGGAACAGGAACAATTATGGACCAAATTATGGTCGTTAAAGGAGAGCATGCTGTCAATTATGGAAGCATGACCCATGAAGAACAAATGGAGTGGTGGCGGAAAGGCCCGAATTATTTCCATGACTTTGCAAAATGGTACAAAGAAAAATTAGAAAAGAATCAGTTTTAAGGAGGTCACCATGCAATTACCTGAACAAATTAACTCTGAACGGATTATTTTAAAACACCCCCTAAAGCCGACTTTTAAGTTGGCTGAAGAGCTTTATGCGATTGTGGATAAATCCAGAAATACCCTGCGAGAATGGCTCCCTTGGGTGGATAAAACGAACTCAGTGGAGGATGAATTCACAGGATATCTGGTGAGTCTGAATCAAAAACATTGGGATGAAGGAAATGGTTTTGGTTATCTTATTTATCAAAAGGAGACAAATCAGATTTTAGGCGTTGTGGATTTATGCCATGTTGAGGAAAAACATCAATCTGCCGAAATTGGGTATTGGCTCTCTGATGATGCAACGGGTCATGGGTATATGCAAGAGGCTGTACGTGCCTTGGAAAGCGAGGCCTTTCAAAATGGGCTTAACCGTATTATCATCAGAAACGATACTTTGAATGCACGCTCTGCCCATGTGGCTGAACGCTGTGGTTATGTGTTGGAAGGCGTGATGCGCCAAGATTGTTGGGATGATTATCATCAGTGCTTGCGTAATACCAATATCTGGAGCAAGCTCAAATCCGAATGGCAAAAGGAAAATAAATGACAGAACGTGTAAAATTTAATGCAAGTGTTAGTTTTCTAATAGAGAAGGATGATAAGTTCTTGTTGTTTTATAGAACTGATGGGTATTTTAAAGATGGTTGGTGGGTATTACCAGCTGGTCATATTGAAGCAAATGAAACAGCAACTGAAACGGTTATTAGAGAAGCAAAAGAAGAATTGGGGATAGATGTTAATCCAAAAGATATTTCTTTTGGTCATATTGTTCATAATTTGGTTGGCGAAAACAAAAGGATGGACTTTTACTTTATTATCAAATCTTTTAAAGGTGAAATACAAAATTTAGAACCTTCTAAATGTGCTAAGATGGAATTCTTTGATAAAAATTCCTTGCCTCCTTTGGAAAAAATTGCCCCAACCACATTGCAGGCATTACATAACATTTGGAATAATGTTCACTATTCCGAAAGAAGGGAGTAAAAATAGCATGACGCTCTTTTTAAATGGTGGGGGATGTGGGGAACAGCTAAAGGAAAGCTATCAGCTTTTCAAGGAAAAAGTGGATACGAATAAACCCCTTCTTTATATTCCTTTGGCGATGGAAAAAGAAAAGTACACTAGTTGCATGGAATGGATTTCGGGTGAACTTGTGGATTTTCATTTTCCAAAAATTGAGATGATTACCTCGGCCGAGGAACTGTGTACCAAGAATTTGGCTGACTATGCTGCCCTTTTTATCGGAGGCGGGAATACCTATAAATTGCTGGCAGAGCTAAAATCCTGTGACGCTTTTCAAAAAATCAATGCCTTTTCAGAGGAAGTTGGAATTGTCTTTGGTGGAAGTGCTGGGGCTATTTTGTTCGGAAAAACGATTGATTCATGTCGCTATGCTGATCCAAATGAAGTGGGGTTGAAAGAGATCTCAGGCTTTAACAAAGTTTTTGGGGCTTATATTGGGGCGCATTATCCAAATGATAATCCAGTCAAAACTCAAAGAGCTACAGAATGCTTTACTGAACTTTCCAATGATGCCCCTGTTATTGCCCTTCCTGAAGAAGATACCTTGGTGATAAATCAAAATACCATCCAAATCGTTGGCTCTAAACCTTATCATTTGTTTAAAGATGGTTCCGTCCATCAATTGGAACCAAATCAAATATACTTTGTATCCACCTTCAGAGATTTGATAAAAGGCTGACAAATGAATCCCATCCAAAGGAATATTCGGCTTTTTAAAATAGATGCTTTTTTAGCTGGAATTTGGCCTTTAAGTACATTAGCCATTATCTATTTTGAACAGATAACACATTCCTATGCTTTGGCGATGTTGGTGTGGTCTGTGGCGAATTTGACGCAAACTTTTTTGGAGATTCCAACAGGTATTTTTTCGGATAAAATTGGACGTCGAAAGACCTTGATGATGGCGGCTCTCACTATTTTAATCTGCTTTTTATTATGGGCATTGGCTGGGCAGTTTGAAATGGTTAGTTTATTGTTTATTGGTGCACTCTTTTGGGGCTTAAGCGATGCCTTTTTGTCAGGGACAAATGAAGCCCTGATGTATGAAACAATGAATGAACTGAACGAAAAAGGGGATTTCGCGACCTTGTATGCCAAGTCTAACTTTTGGGTACAATGTGGATTGGGACTCAGCGCCTTATTTGCGGCAGGTTGGACATATTTTTATTCGCTTCAATCTTTGGCCTGGATTTCTGTCTTTCCCATTGCAGGACAGTTAGTAACCGCTTGGTTATTTGTGGAGCCAAAACGTACACAACAACAAACAAGGACGACCTCATGGGCACATTTTTTAATTGCTTTCAGACGTCTTTGGCGTAATAAAAAGTTGCGTTTCTATGCCACTATTTCGGTGATTGATGAAGCAGTTGGTTTTGCCTTTTTAAGAATTGAGGCAAGTTATTACAGCACGCTTATTCAAACATGGCTCATCAATATTGTGCGTTTTGTTAAACAAGTTTCGGGGATGATTGGTTTTGCAATAGCACCCCTCTTTAAACGTTTTGGAAGTGTCAAATGCTTCTTTGGGGCCTTAACATTAAATGAATTCCTCAGGATGATAGCCCTTCTATTAAATGATACCTTTTCTCCATTTATTATGGCGCTTCGTAATATGTGCTGGGGTGTTTCAGATACAGCCAAAACGGATATCTTACAACAGGAATTTTCGGACAATCAACGCGCCACAATGCAATCAATTATCTCTCTTGTAAAAGGAATTTTAGGGGCTATTATCATGTATTTATTCGGTGTTATTGCAGATATTTCTGGTCCAAGGATGGCGGTTGTAACTGCTATGTGTGTTAAAATAATGGTTTTAATTGTTTCATTTATTATTTTAAAGAAAGGGAAAAAGAATGTCCGAACAGGTAAAATTTAACGCAAAAGTTATTTTATTTTCCGAATCACTTTACAAGGAACCCCATAGGCCAAAGTATTGGCTGGAATATCTTTTGTCACGACACTTCCTGCGCCAATGACAACGTTATCCCCAATGGTAATACCAGATAGAATTGTCACATTTGCCCCAATCCATACGTTATTTCCGATTGTAATATCCTGAACCATTTGCCAACCGGCCACGCGTTCCTTGGAGTCCAAAGGATGTTGCGCAGTATAGATACCCACATAGGGACCTACAATTACATTATTACCAATTTTAACCTTTCCTCCATCCTCTACAGATAAATGATGGTTAAAATAACAATTGTGTCCAATCTCAGTAAAACATCCATAAGCAACGTTTAAAGGAAATTCAAACCAAGTATTTTTTCCTAACTTTTTAAATAATTTTGGTATCAGTGTTTGATGAACCTCAACTCGTTTATTGGGACGAGAATGGTTAATATCAAACAATAGCTCTGCTGTTTTTTCTTTCTGAGCCAAAAGTTCATCATCATTTCCTTTATAGGGGATATTTTGTTTAATTTGTTTCATTCGTATTCCTTTTTGTATAAAACTTTAAATTCTTCACATTCCAGCAAAGTATTGGATGGGATATCACCCCAAAAAGCCAAATGAATCTTACGCCAAGTTTCTAAAGATTTATCGCCTTCACCTTCCTTTTGGGCAAATTCTCTACTCACCTGACTAAAGGGAACAATACTTACTTTTGTCGTTTCAATAATTGCATGGGCTCTGCCAGTGGAATCCAAAATAATACTGATATCTTTGACATTACTTGGATTTCCCCGATAAAGACAACTGGTGGCTATTTTTTGCCCCGTCAGGACTAACTTCAACAACTCATCTGGACGATCACCAAAGGAAAAGGTATCATAAGACTTCCCCTTGTATTTAGGGAATTTTTTAACAAATTCTTGCCATAAATTTTCAGGTGTCATTTTGAATCCCTATTCACTTTTTCAATCGCATGGCATTTGGAAGCTCATAAAATCCGCATTTTTGATAAAATTCTTTCACTCCTGGATTATGTGGGTTATAAAACAAACTGACCGACGAAAAATCATTTCTTGCCACATATTTTTTGATTTCTTCAATAATTGTCCGACCAATTCCTTGCTTTTGATAGTTTGGATGTACTGCCATATCATAAATCATACAAAAGGTGCCATCATCCACACATCTGCCCCATCCAACCGTTTTACCTTTATCCAAAACCTGAACGATGAAGGTTGATCGTTCACGTACTTTTTCCCAATCTTTAGCATCATAGAGTTCAAATCCAAGTGATGGGTAATAAGCATCAATATCTGCCGTATGAATGTCATTTCCAATTTTAATCGTATAAGTCACAAAATTCCTCCTGTTGTTTAGAGTAACAAAAAGTCTGGGGAAATTCAATAATTAAATTGGTCTACAACCAAAAACATAAAAAAATTAACCCATCATTTTTTTCTTGACTTATCTGGTAATATCTGGTAAAATCTGGTAAAATAAAGGAGGAAATATGCCCAAAATTAAAGATATTGTGATTACACCGGACATGCTGAACAAAATTGCAGAGATTGATCAATTTGTTGGATCTTGGCATGTGAATCTGGGAAAATTAACCCCCGCAGAGTTGAACATTATGAAACGGGTTGCCACAATAGAATCTGTCGGATCTTCTAACAGAATTGAAGGCAATAAGCTCTCTGATGCTGAAGTTGAAGAGGTGTTTAGCCACATCAATAAAAAATCCTTTAAGTCACGTGATGAAGAGGAAGTGGTGGGTTATGCTGATTTAATTAATACCATTTTTGAAAATTATGAGGATATCCCATTAACAGAAAACTATATCAAGCAGTTGCATATGGTACTTCTCAAACATTCTACCAAAGATGAACGCCATCGCGGTGAATACAAAAAAGACAGCAATCGTGTGGCTGCTTATGATGCAAAAGGAAAAGAAATTGGCACCATCTTTGAAACTGCTACCCCCTTTGATACGCCTCAGATGATGAGTGATTTGATTAAGTGGACAAATGATACATTAGGGGATCATTTCTTGCATCCAATTATCACGATTGGAGTATTTGTTGTGCACTTTCTATCCATTCACCCATTTACAGACGGAAATGGTCGCCTGTCACGTGCTTTGACTGTGTTGTTAATGCTAAGAAATAACTATACCTATATGCCTTATGCATCTATGGAATCTGTTATAGAAGCCAGCAAAGATGCATATTACAGAGCTTTGAGGGGAACACAAAAAACAATTTGGTCAGACAAGGTAGATTATGAGCCATGGTTGACCTTTTTTGTGACTGCTTTGCAAAAACAAAAACGCGTTTTGGAAAAGAAAATTGCTACAACTCGCAAGGCGGATGGAGAAAAATTATCCACGACCTCTCAGGAGATTTTGGCTTTGTTTACTGAGAATTCACAGCTAGGCATTGCGACCATTGTTCAAAAAACTGGAAAGAATCAAGAAACTGTCCGCAAAGCGGTTCAGAGTCTTGTTAAAAAAGGATACCTAAACAAAATCGGCTCTACCAGAGGTGTAGTATATTCACTGTCTTAAACTTTTTCAAAAAGAAAGTTCAACTTGAGTGGCGCTTTTTGATTTTTTTATTATTTTTCAATACGGTTAAGAGCGTTGGCAGGATGATTTGCGCCAGGAGTTTAAGTTGTTTTTCCATGTGGTGTCCTTTCA
>DFKU01000079.1 GCA_002373615.1 Alphaproteobacteria bacterium UBA3637
TCGCAATGACAATGAAGGGGTGGAAAACCCACATTCCACTGTCATCCTTGGGGCAGCGTATTGTTTATTTTTTGTCATCCTTGGGGCAGCGTCAGCTGAACCCGAGGATCCAGAGGTATGTAGGACCTTATTTCCTGCTGGATTCTCGCTTACGCAAGAATGACAAATCGAATTAAAATTCTTTTCTTTTTTTAGTAAGTTTATTTTCATAATATTTCTCCGTTTTTAATGTTATTTCAATGACCACCTTCAAGGTGGCCGGAGAGTTCACAATCAGACATTTTAATGATTCCAATGGTCTTTAGGGTTTCCCCCTGAACATACACCAAAGGCCCCCCGACCGTGTCGGGAAAAAACAGGTGAGCAAACCCAATGGATTATTTAAAACACATGCACCTTTTATGGGCAGGTGTCACTCACCCAAAATGCCGAGTCTGTGACAACTCTCTTGCACCTTTTCAGGCACTCAAGATGCAGCTTGCGCCACACCCATTTATCAGCATAATGAACTTTTTTTTAAAACGCAAGAATTATTTTTTAATCACTTAATTTTTCTACCCCTTTTTTTGCTCAGAAATGTTCTTTTACGAATAAAGGACAGGATGTTGAAAACGATGTCAGATAGTCCAAAAATTTATTGACTTTTAGGGTAAAAAGAGCTATACTACCTTTCATTCAAAAAGGAGTAAAGATATGGATCCGAAGGTTATAGCAGCTATATATGGTTCTGCGAGTGCAGGGGCTGTTGCCTTGAGTATTGCTTATTTCAATTGGTTTAATAAACAGCAAAAAAAACATCCAACTAAATCACCCTATTCGGCACCATGCTTAAATGATGCAGAAAACGGGGAAAGGCGGATTGATCCTAAATTTATAAAAGTTATTTGTAATGAAGCAGAAAGGAGTTAAAATGCCCTTAAATCAACAAACTATTCAAAATTTATCGTGGTTGGCACGTCTTAAATTACCTGCTGAGCGCGAAGGTAAAATTTTAAATGACTTACAAAGCATTTTAGATTGGGTGGAACAATTAAAAGAAGTGGATATTGAGGGTGTGGAACCATTGGTGTCAGTCACCGATGGAATTGCCCCAATGCGTAAAGATGTGGTGACTGAGGGCGACCAACAGGCAGATTTAATGGCCAATGCCCCTGAATCAGTGCAAGGCTTTTATGTGGTGCCAAAGGTGGTGGAATAATGACAAATTTAACAGATTTAACAATTGGGGAAGCCGCCCAAAAACTGGCGAATAAAGAAATTAGCTCGGTAGAGCTCACGAAAGCGCATTTAGCCGAAATGGAAAATGCACGTGTTTTGAATGCTTTTATTACCGAAACACCCGAACGGGCTTTGGCGGATGCTGAAAAATCAGATGCGCGCCGTTCTAAAGGGGAAGTTTTAGGGGTGCTGGATGGGATTCCTATTGCAAATAAAGACCTTTATTGCACCAAAGGGATTCGTACAACAGCAGCCAGCAAAATTCTTTCTAAATTTATTCCCCCCTATGAATCCACTGTATCGCAAAAATTGATTGACGCCGGAACAGTGATGTTGGGAAAAGTCAACACCGACCAATTTGCAATGGGCGGATCCACAATGACCAGCTTCTTTGGTACCACCAAAAATCCATGGAATTTGGATTTGGTCCCTGGGGGGTCTTCGGGCGGTTCGGCGGCCGCAGTGGCGGCAGGCCTTTGTATGGCAGCCACGGGCTCTGATACGGGCGGATCCATTCGTCAACCTGCCAGTTTCTGCGGAATTACAGGGATTAAGCCCACCTATGGGCGTTGTTCACGGTACGGGATTGTGGCATTTGCCAGTTCCTTGGATCAGGCGGGCCCTATGGCGCGTTCGGTCAAGGATTGCGCTTTAATGCTGAATGCGATGGCTGGGTATGATGAAAAAGATTCCACGGTAGCTAATGTCCCAGTGCCAGATTTTACCAAGGCCTTAACGGGTGATATTCGTGGCAAAAAAATCGGGATTCCGAAAGAATACAGATTGGACGGTTTGAATCCAGATGTGCAAGCTGCTTGGGATAAAGGGATTCAGCTCCTCAAAGACGCGGGGGCAGAAATTGTGGAAGTATCGCTTCCTCATACAAAATATGCCTTGCCCGTTTATTACATTGTGGCGTGTGCGGAGGCCAGTTCCAATTTGTCGCGTTATGACGGGGTGCGTTATACCACACGTGTAGAAGGGAAAAGCTTGGATGAACTCTATGAAAATTCCCGTACAGATGGTTTTGGCGATGAAGTGGTGCGCCGAATATTGCTCGGCACTTTCGTGTTGTCGGCGGGTTTTTATGATGCCTATTATACCCGCGCGCAAAGGGTGCGTCGTTTGATTTACAATGACTTTATGGAGGCCTTTAAATCTGTGGATGCTTTGTTGGTGCCAGCGGCTCCGACACCAGCCCTCAGTGAGGCCGAAATGAAAGCCATGAAGCCGATTGATGTGTATGCAGGGGACGTGTTCACAACACCGGCGAGTCTGGCGGGTGTGCCCAGTTTGTCGCTTCCTGTCGGATTATCCGGTAATGGACTGCCTATTGGTTTACAAGTGGTTGGCAAGCACTTTGATGAAAATACGGTGTTCCAAGTGGCAGATGTGCTGGAAAAAGCGGCCGCTTTCAATCAAAAACCCCATCATGTGAAAGGAAAATAACATGTACACAATTAAAGGTAAAACAACAGATTGGGAATTGGTGATCGGATTGGAAGTGCACTGTGAAATTTTATCCAATGCCAAGGTGTTTTCGGGTGCCAGTGCGGTGTTCGGCGGTGAACAAAATACACATGTGTCTTTTATTGATGCGGGCTTTCCGGGGATGCTCCCCAAAGTCAATGAAAAATGTATTGAGCAATGCGTGAAAACGGGGATGGGCCTCAATGCTAAAATCAATAAGTATTCTCGCTTTGACCGTAAAAATTATTTCTACGCGGACTTGCCCCAAGGGTATCAGATTTCTCAACTTTATCATCCGATTGTGGGCGAGGGCTTTATTGAAGTGACGACCAGTGAAGGCACACGCAAAATCGGTGTGGAACGCTTGCATTTGGAACAAGATGCCGGTAAATCCATCCATGATATGAGCCCCAGTAAGACCTTTATTGACCTCAATCGTGCAGGGGTAGGACTCATGGAAATTGTGTCCAAACCTGATATGCATTCCCCCGAAGAAGCGGGTGAATATCTGCGCCAACTGCGCGCCATTGTACGGGCGTTGGGGACCTGTGATGGGAATATGGATGAAGGTTCTATGCGGTGCGACGTGAACGTGTCGGTGCGCCCTGTGGGTGAAACAGGATTCCGTACGCGAACTGAAACAAAAAACGTGAACTCGGTGCGATTCGTCATGCACGCCATTGAAGTGGAAGCCAATCGCCAGATTGAAATCTATGAAAATGGTGGTACCATTAAACAAGAAACACGCCTTTATGATTCCGATAATGGCGAAACACGCTCCATGCGTGGCAAGGAAAATGCCAACGATTATCGGTATTTCCCTGACCCCGATTTGTTGCCTGTGGTTTTGACCGACGAATATATTGAAAATATTCGCAAGAATTTACCGGAACTTCCTGAAGCCAAAAAGGCGCGCTATATTGCCGAATTGGGACTTACCCCTTATGATGCATCCGTTTTGACGGCGGACAGAGAAACGGCGGCCTATTTTGAAACAGCGGCCAAAGGGCAGGATGCCAAGAAAGTGGCGAATTGGGTGATGGGCGATTTGTTTGCTTATTTGAATAAGGAATGTTTGCCGATTACCAAAAGTCCCGTCAGTGCTGAAAATTTGGGGGCGCTGGTGGGCCTGATTGCCAACAATACGATTTCGGGGAAAATCGCTAAAGATGTGTTCCAATTTATGATTGAAACAGGGAAGGATCCAGCTACCATCGTGGAAGAAAAGGGTTTAAAACAAACAACCGATACAGGCGCCATTGAAAAAATTGTAGATGAAGTATTGGCAGCGAACCCTGAACAAGTGGCCGAAATCAAAGCCGGTAAGGATAAACTCAAAGGCTGGCTGGTGGGGCAGATTATGAAAGCCTCGCATGGCAAAGCCAATCCGGCCCTTGCTAATCAGATTTTGAATAAAAAATTAAGTAACTAAAAAGATCCCCGCTCTTTTAGGCGGGGTTTTTATTATACCCCAGAAAGAGCTTTACCTGCTTCAGTTGTTCCGTGGGGATTATCAAAAAAACGAAAATAATTCTTGCGTTTTAAAAAAAGTTCATTATGCGGATGGATGAGTGTGGGGGGACCTGCACTGCACTCTGAGTGCCTGAAAGGGTGCAAGAGAGTCGTCGTAGACTCGGTAGTTTGGGTGAGTGACACCTGCCCATAAAAGGTGCATGTGTTTTAAATAATCCCTTGGGTTTGCTCACCTATTTTTTCCCGACATTGGTTGGGGAGCCTTTGGTGTATGTTCAGGGAGATTTTTATTTCCTAAAGACCATCGGGATCATGGAAACGCTTGATTTTTTGAACTCTCCGGCCACCTGGA
>DFKU01000029.1 GCA_002373615.1 Alphaproteobacteria bacterium UBA3637
GTTTGGAGCAACAACTGGTGGAAAATGGGATAGCGATTTCAGCATCGCGCTTGGATATTGTGGGGCGTCTATCATCCTATTTGGATGTATCCCCCGACCCCAATTTCCCATCAGCTGAAATTCATTTGACGGGGGTGGTGGAAGAAGCCCTTCAAAGTCAGGGCGCAGTGTTGGTGGAAGATATGTTTGCAGGGAGACTTAAAAACGCACGCAAAATTTGTGCCGAAGGGGGAAATTTAACGGGTCCCCATACTGCAGATTTTACCGTTTTACACAAGCAACAAAATCGGTCAGCGGATTTGTGTTCTACCGGCGAACAAAAGGCCCTTTTGCTTTCCATTATTTTGGCGGAAATGCGCGCCCAAATGGCCGAACAGGACAGGTGTCCTTTGCTGCTTTTGGACGAAGTTGGGGCACACTTGGATGCGAATCGGCGCCACAGTTTATTTGAAATTTTACTGGGCCTTCCCACTCAGGTTTGGATGACCACCACAGAAGCACAAATTTTTTCAGATTTTACTGGACAAATCACACAATTTGATGTACAAGAAAATAAGGAATTAAAACAGGTTGTTTAGAAAGGAAAAAGATGAAAAAAATATTTTTTGTTACATGCTTATTTTTATCTGGTTGTACATACGTCGATCGTCTTTGTTATGAAAAAGATCCCAATACAATGACAGAGCGAGAATTTGAGTTATGTAAAGCCTATTTGTCTCGATCTGAAACAGTTATTACAAATAATAGTACCCATTAAGAAAACTGAAAGGAACTAGTATGACAGACGAAATCTTGGAAGCAGAAGCAAAATATAATGCCGATTCAATTAAGGTATTGCATGGGCTGGAGGCTGTACGTAAACGTCCAGGCATGTATATCGGCGATACGGATGACGGATCAGGCCTGCACCACATGGTGTATGAAGTGGTGGATAATTCCATTGACGAGGCCTTAGCGGGCTACTGCGATCGCGTGGATGTTATTTTAAACAGTGATGGGTCTGCCACCATTATTGATGATGGGCGTGGAATGCCAGTTGATATGCACAAAGAAGAAGGCGTTTCTGCCGCCGAAGTTATTATGACCCAACTGCACGCGGGCGGGAAGTTTGATAACAATTCCTATAAAGTGTCCGGCGGATTGCATGGCGTGGGGGTATCCTGCGTGAATGCTTTGTCCGATTGGTTGGATTTAACTGTGTGGCGGAACGATAAAGAATACTCTGCCCGCTTTGAAGACGGGGTGACGGTGAAACATCTGACCGAAGTGGGTGATACCCCAGGAAAGCATGGAACAAAAGTCACTTTCCATCCGTCGGCTGAAATTTTCACCAAAACAGAATTCAGTTTTGATACTTTGGAACACCGTATTCGTGAACTCGCCTTTTTGAACTCGGGCGTGCATTTGCGCTTGATTGACAATCGTGGCTCAGAACCCCGCGAACAAGATATGCAATATGAAGGGGGTATTCAAGAATTTGTGAAGTATTTGAACGAATCCAAACACTCGCTTCATGGCGATCCCATTTTCCTCACAAAAGAAAAAGATGGGATGACGGTGGAAGCGGCCCTGCAATGGACGGATTCCTATCATGAAACATGCCTCTGCTTTACCAACAACATTCCACAACGGGATGGCGGAACGCACTTGGCGGGTTTCCGTGGCGCCCTGACCCGCACCGTCAATAACTATGCGGTCGCCAGCGGGATTGCCAAAAAAGAAAAAGTGGAACTGTCCGGTGAAGATATGCGCGAAGGTCTGACTGTTGTTTTATCCGTAAAAGTGCCTGATCCGAAATTTTCGTCTCAGACAAAAGACAAACTTGTTTCATCCGAAGTCCGCCCTGTGGTGGAAAGCATTGTAGGCGAAAAGTTGGAGCAATGGTTTGAAGAACACCCCACCGAAGCCCGCATGGTCATTGGGAAAGTGGTGGAAGCCGCGACCGCCCGTGAGGCTGCCCGCAAAGCACGCGAGCTCACCCGCAGAAAAGGGGCTTTGGATATGGCATCGCTTCCTGGAAAATTGGCCGATTGTCAATGTAAAGACCCCGCTGAATCCGAAGTCTTTATCGTTGAGGGGGACTCCGCAGGCGGATCTGCCAAACAAGGACGCGATCGCGCCCATCAAGCCATTTTGCCCTTGCGTGGTAAAATCTTGAATGTGGAACGCGCCCGCTTTGATAAAATGCTGTCTTCCGCCGAAATCGGTACCATTGTGACCGCTTTGGGCACAGGGATTGGTCGCGATGATTTTAACGCCGATAAATGCCGTTATCACAAGATTATTTTCATGACCGATGCTGATGTGGACGGCGCACATATTCGTACCCTTTTGATGACTTTCTTCTTCCGTCAAATGCCGGAACTGATTGAACGGGGGTATGTCTATATCGCACAACCGCCACTCTATCGCGCCAAACGGGGGAATTCCGAAACATACCTGAAAGACGACGCCGCTTTGGAAGAATATCTGATTCAAGCCGGCACTGATGGCGCTGTGTTGCAAATGGCGAATGGTGAGCAAATTGCAGGCGCTGATTTGGTGGCACGTGTGGAGCAAGCAAGAGAAGCCCGCAACCTCATCATGTCCATGTCCCGTAATGTGCCTTTCCGTATTATCAGCCAGATGGCAATTCAAGGTCTGTTCCATACAGGAAAGGTTTATGACGATACCTTTGTTCAGCATTTGGATGCGATGGAACCCGAATACGAACGCGGGTGGCAATGCGCCTATGATGATGAAAAGCAAGAGTTTGTTTTCACACGGACTTTGCGCGGTGTGACAGAACGTCATGTCGTGGATCAAACCCTTTTGAATTGTGTAGAGGCACGCCAACTGGATAAGATGGCAGATGAATTGCAGGAATTTTATGCAAAACCAGCCATATTGAAGGTGAAAGACGAAGAAATTGCCGTTTACGGACCTGTGTCACTGGCGGAAGCTGTCTTCCGCATCGGGCGCAAAGGGATTGCCATCAACCGCTATAAAGGGTTGGGCGAAATGAATCCTGAACAGCTTTGGGAAACCACTTTGGATCCAAACAATCGCCGGTTGTTACAGGTGAAAATTACCCACCAAGATGAAGCTGAACAGGTGTTCTCAACCTTGATGGGGGATGTGGTGGAACCCCGCCGCGACTTCATCCAAACAAACGCCTTGAATGTGGCGAATTTGGATGTGTAAAGCCAATTTAAAAAATATAACGCCAGTCAAAAGGCTGGCGTTTTTGTTTGTAAAAAGCGACCGCGCAAAGCAATAAGACTTTGCAGGGACAAGCGCACCCCGCCAGTCGGAATTGCCCTCACTCACACAATAAGAAATGGTGAAAAAAGTTAGAGGCAAAGAGGAAGATAAAGTCGGCCATGATCATTGGTATATTGTCGTTTAGAATCATGAGCCCAACCTGTGTCTACAGAAGGTGTGAATACATTACAAGAATTTTTACCATTATTTCCATGAGGTGATGCTGTCCAATACCAGGTATTCATATTACCAAATTTTACCCTCAGATCAATCATCGTCGCACTATATCGATCCTTATAAAGACCATTTGAATCACCAGCTATTTCTACTAATATATCCCCATTCCACATTGATTTATAAGGACTTTCGCCCCAGTATCCACAAGTTTTACCGCTTGCGCAACCTCCATTGGTTGTTCCTGATACAACTAATGTCGAAGTTCCTGAACGATATATTTCAAACTTTGATATGTCAATTAAAGATTTATCTTGAGCCTTACACCAATTGTCAGCACTCCACCAGTTCATTGGTGTTTCAGCGCGAACAACTTCTCCTAAACCTATTATATTTGCAGAATTTTTATCTCCAAGTGTTAGGCAAATACCGGGTCCAACACTTGTATAGTAAGACGCATTTGAAGAATTACAACTGCCACTGGTTGTATAGGTATTAATATTACAATAATATATACTATTTGATCCACCACAATCATCCTGTGAATAGCAGTTCTTTCCTGCTAGATTTTCCACGCAGATGCCTGATTTACATTCACCATCTGCAGCCCCTTCTGAGGTGTAATCACACGTTATCCCATCTGTTTTCGGGGTAATTTCCCCAGTGTCAGAATCGCAACTGTCTTGACATTGATTTAAGATCACCCCTGCGCAGCAATCATTGGCACAATGGGGGGATGAGGCCCCTGAACACCACTTAAAGGGCAATTGACATTCGTTTTGAGTGGCAAAATCACTGGCCTTGACTGTGCTGGACAGATCATCGTTATAGGTGAGCTGAACCCTGGCATTATCCGCACAGGTGGCTGGGGTAAATTTACGAATTTTATCCCCTTTCATATTTTGCATTTGCTGACAAACCGCTTCATCAACGCCCGTTATTTCCAAGGTAAATTGCTTATTGGCACTATCATACGCCACAGTATCAGAAAAATGCAGAGCCTCATTATTGTCAAATTCGGAAATGGAAAAGGCTGTTCTTCCTTGGGCAGCCTGCATCGCAACCACAGTGGCACGTTTGCTAGCTTCATACATCAGCTCATTTGCGCGGTGTTTGTTCATGGCGAATGAATACGCCGCAATACCTGCGATAGAGAGTACCCCCATCACCGCCAGTACTCCCAGCATTTCCACCATAGAACGCCCATTTTCGTTATTTAACTTTTCCTTTGTCATTTTTGTTCCTTTCATCTTAAATTGACAATTAAAAAATTCCACTTACAAAAGTGGACGGATGCTAAGAAACTGTACTAGAACAGCGTCACTTATTCAATTTATTGGGCGACCATCCGCCCAACAATGAACGGATTTCAAGTACGGATTTCTTAGGTCCGGCACATTGGCCCTTGCCAAGTGCCATTTCAGAATAATCAAAATTATTTTAAATGTCAAACAAAAATCTTGCGATTTATTTCAAATAAAGCTAAAATAAAAATATGCTTGAAGAATTGGAAAAAATTAAATCAGAATGCTTGAATTGCCAAAAATGCCCCTTGGGGAAGACCAGAACGAAGGTCGTTTTTTCGGCAGGTATTCCCAACCATAAAATTGTTTTAATTGGCGAAGCCCCAGGCTTTAACGAAGATATGACCGGCGAACCCTTTGTGGGGCGCGCAGGACAATTATTGGATAAAATTTTGGAATCAGTGGGATTTTCCAGGCATGAAAATATCTATATTTGCAACACCATTAAATGTCGCCCGCCCAACAACCGCGACCCCTTGCCTGAGGAAAAGGCAGCATGCCGTGCTTATTTGGACAGGCAGTTGGCTACCTTAAAGCCCAAAATTATTTTATTGTGTGGCAAAGTAGCGCTTACCAGTTTTATGGAAACGAAAGAAGGCATTTCAAAACTGCGCGGTCGGTGGTTTGATGGCCCCTATGGTGCCAAAATGATGCCGATATTTCACCCTTCCTATTTGCTACGCAATCCCTCCCACAAAGAAGGCTCGCCCAAATGGTTGATGTGGCAGGATATGAAGGAAATTCGCAGACTCTATGACACGTTAGAAAACGAATCCCAATAAAAATAAAGAACATCCACAAAACGTGGCAATTGAACCACGCGGTTAAAGGTGTACCTGTTGATGATGGTATATTCTTTTTGGGGTGCTTCATACAAAATCAATTGTTCGGGCGCCATACCTAAAATCAAAGACTTGGGGAAAAGGGCCTTTAAATTTTGTGTCGTTTGATAAGCATTTAATAATAAATTTGGAAAAACACAATCCTTGCGTTCGTGTTCGTGAATGGAAAAAAATTCCACCCCATTCCAATTAAGCCCATCTGTCGTGGACAAAAATTGAATGTAATCATTGGGAATTTGAACAAAGCCTTGCTTCACCAAAGAAATCGAAGTGCGCTGAATGTCCATGATATTTGCTGCAGGAAATATAACAGCGTAGTTTTGATACATATTGTTTAAGATCGCGTTTAATGTACCTGACATTATCTGCCCCCTGTCTTTGTCGATAATTGTTGCAAAGCACTTTGTGTCATGCCCGCCATGACAGAGCGATCGGCTTTTTTCTTGCCCCCAGAGCCCGTCCATGCCCCCTCTGGGATATACACTTTTCCTGTTGGCGTCGGCACATATAAAGTTTTGGGATGCCCTACCCCTGCCCCCGTCAAAATTTGCTGATTGATAAAATCGTGAATGAGTTCGTGAAAGGGCTGGCATTGAATCAATACCATATTATCCGGTTCTGGCCGCCCTCCATACAAGGGGGGATATTTTAAATGCACTGTCCAATTAGCAGGCAAAACCCCTTTTGAAAGGTAAAAAATGTTTTCTTCAGAAATGCTGGCAGCCCTTAAATCATTTACATTATTAGCCAGCAAATCCGCAATGAAATCACGTTTTGAAGAATAGTATTGCTTGAAAAAATCTTCCTCATGAATGGTAATCGGATAATAGGAAAGTCCCATCAAATCCATCCCGCCAAAATTAGATTCTTGAAATAAATTTTCCCAATAATCCGGCCCTTTTTCAGGACTTCCCATCAAGGCATCAAAGTCCAATTCCTCTTTGGGTGAGACAGAAGAATTTTGGGGATCCTGAATCAGCTGGTCCCAATTTTGAAAAATTTCTGCGCCATCTAATTCATCTGCCATTTTTTACCTTTACTCTGTTGGAGGAGGAAGTTCTTCCAACCCTGTATCAGCACTTGTTTCTATTACTTGCTGTTCGGGCTGTGTTTGTTCTTGTTGCTTTTGCATCTCTTCACGCCGAGCCACTATCCAAGAGGGCACATTAGGAGCAGGTGGTAACTGAACACGCTTCAAAAATGTCTTATCCAAGAACCACCTTGGGGCATCTGCCAAAATAGGATGATCTGTGTGTCCTTGATAAATAACGTATTGTTTGGAAGAATCCAAGCTCATAATGTTTGCCACAGATACCACATTTGATTGTTGGAAAGAGCGGGAAACATTTTGTGAAAATTGCTGACTCAAACCCGTTGATAATCCTTCTTGTTTAGAAGTACTTTTCACCTCAATTGTTTTTGAACCAATCATCTTAGTAAAGCGTTCGGCGGTTTGTTCATTATTTTGTTGTAAAACAACTTTAGCTGCTGTTGTCGTAATAAGGGTTTCCACATCATCTTTACCGTAGGTTGCCGAAATTTGCCCTAAATCCTGCCCAATCAGCAGGTAGGACACTTTCATACCACGTCCCACAGCCGGCCCATTAACAACCGCACTTAATTTAGGCATTTGAGGAAATTCGTCCAACACAAATAATACGGGATAAGGACCTGCCTTTTTACCATCTGGACCAACCAATCCCGGCTTATTTGCAATCAAATAAGAACTCATCAATTCCACAAAAATACCTGTAATCACATTCAAGGCCTTTGCATCCACTTGGTTGATGGACAAATAAACAGAAACGGGCTTCATTTCCCGTGTGACAGGATCAGGCATTCCCCGTAAATCCCGAAAAGTTAAATCACTGAACTTGGTGCGTTCACGCACGGCCGCATTTTTAAAGATACTGATTCCCGACAAAGCCGTGGATAAAATGGAACCCCGTTCCTTATCTGGAGTCGCCGCCAATTGATTGAGTTCCCCAATAGCACGTCTGGAGTAAGCAAACCGATTACTTTCATTGACGGCTGCATCCAATACTTCTTTCATCGGATCTGCCATCATGGCCATTTGATCTCCCTCATCCGTCCGACGTTTGATATCTGCAGCCACCTTCATCTGTGTCGCTGTCAGCCATTCCAAAATCATGGCTATACAGGGTTCATGCCCATACCAATCTGGTGGCAATCCTTCCCATGTCCCAACAGGTGCATAATTATTCAAAGTGAGCTGTCCCTTTTGCAGAGCATCCAGGGCCAACAAAGCACTGTTATCCGTCATATCGGCATAATAGGTTGCCAAAATTTTGGCGTCCTCAGCATCAAAGGAGCCCTCCTGCAACTTAGTTACAAAATAATCATTGGCACGTGCCCGTTCACACTTACTGGCAATAAAGTGCAAAAAACCACTCATGGCATTGCGCCCTGTCTTTGACCAGTGGGGATCTTGTCCCCCCTTTGGTTCTTCCACCAACACCGCCACCATAGAATCAATATACATATCGCGCGCAGGCCCCAAAGGGGGTAAACAACTGGGTGATAAAGGATTCCAACTGGGATAATAAATCCCCTTTTCTGGATCATCCTGTGCCCCCCAATTGATAATAAAAACAGGTCCTTTTTTGGAACGATATCCAGAAGTCATATCATTCAATTCAGGTTTAACATCATTGACAATGATACTTAAATCATCTGATTCCAAAATGGTTGGCACAACAACCCCCGCTGTTTTACCGGCCCCCGGTGGAGCAACCACCAGTGCGGAAAGTGTTTCAGGCATTTTTAATAATTTCCCATGAAACTTTCCTAATACACAGCAAAAACCATTAAAGAGTCCCATTTTTTTGACATCTTCATAACTGGCCAACCGCCCCGCCCCAAAAATATTCGGCATGTAATGATAAGGGTTGGTGGCAATTCCATAAATCGAAACACTTATAAATATGAACAGGGGTAAAATCGGCAGGTACAAACTGAATGGGACAGGACTCATTCCGCTGAAGCTCACCCACCAACGCGCATATCCTTTGAATAATAAAATTGGATTTAAAGCTGCTTTCTTCCAAAACGCAAGGGATTTGGATAACGTTTCCATATCCAAACCAACACGTATCCACGATTCAATCGGCAAAATCAAAAAGGCCGTTACATAGGCCAATACCAAGCCCAGTAAAATTGAAAATAAGATTCGCCGGATATATTTACCTTGTTCTTCGTATGCTTCGTCTACCATTTTTATCCTCCCCTTCCTAAGTTATAAAATTCCTTTTATTTTTTCAAGCAATTCTTCTGAAATCTTGTTTTGAGTTTCTTTGAATGTTTCGGACCCCGTCGGTAATTCAATGGGTCCCCCTATTCCTGTTCGACAAACCATAACCCCCAAATCGTTCCAAGTTTTCATCATATCCTCAGCATTGATAATGGTTCCCGATTGTTCGATCAAAACAGGCGTGATATGTAAAAGTCCACCCAATTTTTCTTGTAAAATATTTGCCGTTTGTTTTAATAAAAAGACAGGAGAGGTACGATGATCTGTTTCCGAAAACCATAAAGGATCTTCGTCGTTAAAGGATTCTTCATCTGCCAGCCAATCCCCCTCGTCTTTATCATAAAGGGCAATCACTAAATCTGTGGCACTGGCCGCCACAAAATCAGCCATTTTATCCCCAACTGCAATCGGATTCAACAAAGTATATCCCGCCTTTTCTAACAGGACAGAGATATCTTCCTTAACGGGTTCCATTTTTGGAATTTCAATTTCAGAAAGAGGGGTATTTGCCATTTCAGCAAAATCTGCATTGGTAAAAGGTTCCACCTTTGGCTGTTCTGGCTCAGAACGCAAAGAGGGCATCGGCGGAAAAGCGGACGAAAAGTTCTTTTCCGGCTCCATGGTCGGCGCGGAAAAATTCCCCATTGCTGTTGAATTATTCAAGAATGTTTTTTGTTCCTGCACGGGCTGCATTCTTCCATTGATGCTTGGCATAGAAACAGGACGATAAGGCGCCGCCGCCGCATAGGGTTGCTTTGGGGTATAAGCGGATATTTCTGCTTTTAATTTTTTCTTCTTTTTAACCAACAACGGCCACCGTAAAACAGACCAAATCTTTTTCCAAATTTTGTGCCACTTGATTTTTTGGGCCCAATACCACAAAAGCGAAAAAATGAACGGCGCCAAAATAAATGAAAATAAAAATATCCAATCGCTTTTGCTGGAAATTTGCCACCCCGCTTTAAATTCACGAATTAAGTGTCGCCAAGAGGAAAATGAAAATAACCGAAATTGCCAATTTCGAAATAAAAAGCCACGAAACCACCATCCAAAGAACAGCAGCCAAACAATTACCCCGATAAAAAGTGTTCGTTTTTGTATGCGCATTTTTTACCCTTTATCTTTTCTTTATTATACACTAAAAAGACAAAAAGAGCCAGTAAAAAATGCTTGATTTAAAATTATTAAATGTTTTGTAAAACAAGATTTGGATTAAACAGATTATTATTAATATCTCCCCGATGTTCATATTGATTCAAAACAAAGCGAAAATAGGTCAAGACAAACAACCTGGTCGCCGAAGAAAGCCCCGAATTTCCTTTGGCTGAATCAATCTTTGAGCACAATTGGTGAATCGTCATATTTTCCCGCTGACAAATATCCGCCAGAGAAATCCACGTTTCACGATCCAAACGCATACTGGTGCGGCGCCCGTTGACAATAACATTTTTACAAACTAACATTTTTTTTCCTTTCATTTAAATTGTAAATACATTATACTTATGGGTGCTGTTTTGGCGTTTTTCAACCTAAGATAGTATATTTTCTTAAAAACAATTTTAAGTTGTGTAAAAGGATAGGCGATGAAAAGAAATCAATTTCCCAAAAAAAGGTTGCACGATTGCGATTATCCGGGGTGCCCAGAGGCTGGTGAATACCGCGCCCCAAAGGACAGGACTTTGACCTCTTATTATTGGTTTTGTCAAAAGCATGTGGCCGAATACAACAAAAATTGGGACTTCTTGAAAGGCTTATCCCCCGAAGAAATTGAAGACCAAATACAAAATGATGTGGGTTGGCAGCGCCCCACATGGAAATTGGGAACGGAAGGAATCCATTATCGCGCCGATAAAATCCAAGACGGGTTTGGTGTGTTCAAGGAAGCCGGCCTCGGCATGAGTGGACATTACAATCCCCCACAGCCCAAGTATCCCGCCAAAATCACAAGTGCCATGGCATTTATGCAATTGGAACATCCCCTGACTTTGCCGGCCGTTAAGAAAAAATACAAAACGCTGGCCAAAAAATATCATCCTGACATCAGCAAAAAGGATGCCGGTTTGTTCCAAAAACTGTCCGCCGCCTATACAACCTTGATAGAATTTTTATCGTCAAAATAATTTTCTTGACAAGAAAATTTTTTT
>DFKU01000082.1 GCA_002373615.1 Alphaproteobacteria bacterium UBA3637
TTCGTCAAGACTTTCGCATAAAAAAAGCCACACTTTAGCACAGGTTTCTATTGAAAGAGATCTTTTAAAACAAAAAATTATTTTTGTATTGACTTCAATTTAAAAATCAATTAGATTAGATACGCTTTGTGGCGCTGCTCACAAAGTCGGAACACAAATTCCGTATCATGTCGAAAACCCGCCTTCGGGCGGATGGTTTGGTGAATATAGTGAATAGCCAACACTGCTCGATATGACAGTATTTGTGCGTCCGTCCACTTATGAAAAGTGGAGTTTGTTTTTATTAAAAAAGGAGGTTGAAAGATGGTTAGAAAAGAGAATTTAAATTCAATTTGTCATTGCGAGGAGTCTATGGCGACGAAGCAATCTGATGAGATTGCTTCACATTCGTTCGCAAAGACGGAAGAAAGTGAGCGGTCTACTACTTCAACCTGTCATCCCTGCGAAAGCGGGGATCTCATGAGATTGCTCACTACGCTCGTCCCTTACGGGACCGCCTGTTGGCGTCGCCTGTGGCTCCCCGTCAAGCGAGGAATGACAGAGCATGGTCGTTTCACCACATTTTTGTCATCCTTGGGCAAGCGAAGCGCGACCCGAGGATCCATCAAAAATAAGGCCTTACATACTGCTGGATTCCCGCTCTCACTCCGTTCGGCAGGAATGACACCTTGCGCTGAATCAGGTCGGACATTGGTGGAAACATTAGGCACATTGGCGATTATGGGGATATTGTCAGTGGTGGGATTGGCGGCTTATAATTCAGCGATGGATAGGCATAAAGCGAATACCTTGATTCAAGAAGCACAACGCCGAGCGGTCATTGTGGCTGGACAAATTGGATTTCAAGGGCGTGAACCCTCACTGACAGAGTTTGAACCTTACAATAAAACTTCAGCAGGCGAGTTTAAAGGTGTGACAACAGAGGGTCTTTATAAACAATTCGGGATAAAGGTATCAAAGGTGTCAAAATCCGTTTGTGAAAATATTTTAAGAACGATTGGGGAAAGTACCCCTATCCGCAGGTTATCACTGGAAACAACACCTACAAGCCCACTCACCACCTGTAATGATACCAATGCTTTTTTGTTTATC
The DNA here is from genome assembly GCA_002373615.1 of Alphaproteobacteria bacterium UBA3637. Classification (GTDB taxonomy): domain Bacteria; phylum Pseudomonadota; class Alphaproteobacteria; order CAAHEQ01; family UBA3637; genus UBA3637. The sequence continues at coordinate 1,093 of DFKU01000082.1, forward strand.
TATAATAATGATATGCAAGGGAAGTCAAGCGATACCGAATATGCCACAGATGACAGTTCCTGTAAATCAGTTTGTGGCGTATTTAACCCCGAGACACACACCTGTGATGAAAGCGATTGTGAGATTCCAACAAATACATGCACAGAAAACACAGATTGCAACACCAACAACGAATGTATGGTCTGTGATACAGAAAAAAACATGTGTAAAAACGGGTGCCAACGTGTGCAGTATCTGGAAAGCACAGGAACACAGTATATTGACACAGGTATATTACCAAGTGGAGATTTAAGAACAAAGGTAGTCCAAGCGTTTACAGGCGATTCTATTGCCAGAAACTCATCTATATTGGGGTCAAATGGTACTAGCCACAATAGATACTGGATAAACTACGATAATCATTTTGAAATTGGGTATGGAACTTATTTGGCAACAAATGTAGTTGTTCAACCTGATGAAGTAAATACTATTGATTTTAACTATATTAAAAACGATTCTCATTATTTTAGTTTTAATGGTACAGAATATATGAAAGTAGGAACGCCCAATACACAATATAGTATTGTTTTGTTTGGACGTGTTGTTTCAACACAAACACCTGATTTAACACCACAAAGAATATACAAGGTTCAGTTTATAAGAAACGACGTTCTTTTGGGAGATTTCATCCCCGTAATTGCCCCCAATGGTAAAGCGTGTATGTTTAACAAAGTGAAGGAAGATGGGAAGTTAAAACTTTATTGTGATGCAAATGGTGGCACATTCAAAACCAACAAAGATAATTGATTAAATTTCAAAACTTGCATAGAAAAATACGCCCTTTTGGGCGTATCTAAACTTAACAAAATTTTTAACAAAGCAAAACTCAATTAGCCTTGTTTGGCTTTCATTTTCGGGTTCTTTTTATTGATAACATAAACGTGTCCCCGACGACGCACTAACTTGCAATCCTTATCGCGTGTTTTTGCGGACTTTAAAGATGAACGAACTTTCATAGTATTTCCTTTCTTTCGATAAATTTGGGCAAATTATATCAAAAAAGAATTCCATTGTCAAGCATTATTTTTCATTTCGGTCTGAAAGATTTTTTTCTTACAATTTCTTTATTCCCTAATCGGAGAGAAGTTGAATATAATGGATTCATGTGCGGCGACGGCAATTATTGCAAAACCTGTCCCAGCCACATGGGGATTTTGCTTGCCTTTTTTTTTAAAATGGCCTACACTTAAGATATGAATGAAACGCCTGTTTTATCGGTCTCAGAAATATCACTTTCCCTTAAATCTTGTGTGGAGCAGGTCTTTGCGCACATCAAAGTTCGGGGCGAAATTTCCGATGTTAAACGCGCGACCTCCGGTCACATTTATTTTTCGCTAAAAGACGAAAATGCTGTTCTTTCTGCCATTTGTTGGCGCGGGCGCAATCCGGCCACCACACAAGCCATCCAAGAAGGATTGGAGGTTATTTGTACGGGGAAACTGTCCACTTATCCGGGGCGATCCAACTATCAAATGATTGTGGAAACGGCTGAGCCCGCTGGGGTAGGGGCGCTATTAAAACTCCTCAATGAACGGCGCGAAAAATTGGCAAAAGAAGGTCTTTTTGACGAATCCCATAAAAAACAGATTCCCTATTTACCCGAAACCATTGGTGTGATTACCAGCCCGACCGGTGCCGTGATTCGGGATATTATCCACCGTTTGACGGACAGATTTCCGCGCCCCGTTTTGGTGTGGCCTGTGGCGGTTCAAGGAACAGAATGTGCTGAACAAGTGGCCGCTGCCGTCAAAGGCTTTAACAACCTGCCCGAAAACTTTCCGCGTCCGGATGTCTTGATTGTGGCGCGGGGCGGTGGTTCGCTGGAGGACCTATGGGGCTTTAACGAAGAATGTGTGGTGCGTGCAGTCTATGAATCCCGGATTCCTGTCATTTCAGCGGTGGGTCATGAAACAGATACCACTTTGATTGACTATGTGGCGGATTTAAGGGCGCCGACCCCGACGGGCGCCGCCGAAAAGGCGGTACCTTTGCGTTCCGAGTTGTTGCATCATACCCAAACTTTACAGGGGCGCTTGGGGGCAGGGCTTCTTCGTACGATTCAGGAAAAGCGCCTGCGGGTGGAATCTTTGGCGCGTGCTTTACCGAATTTAAATGAATTGATTCCTCTTTACATTCAACGTCTGGATGATGCCTCAGGGCGCTTAACTCGTGCTTTTGAGACCTTGATGCATAGGGCAGGGGATAAAGTGTCGGCATTGGGGCGGCTTCTTAATTCATATTCTTATCAAAATGTTTTAAAGCGGGGGTTTGCGTTGGTGAGCTCCGGGGGACACGTCCTTTCCTCAAGCCTTGAGGCCGAAAAACACCCCCAAATGAATTTAACCTTTGCGGACGGCACCATTAAAGTCGCCCCTGTAAAGCTTAAAAAGCCCCCAGTAAATTCGCCTGTCACACAGGCCGATTTATTCGGAAAATAAAAATTCTTGCAAAGTATCCTTTTTTTTGATATATTCCCAATCAGGGTAGGCGTTCCCGAACAAATGGTGTGAGAAACCATACGTATACGCCGGTAAAAGCGTTATTTATCAGCCGGAAAACCAACAGGTTGGATGGCGGTAAAATAAAAGCCGTCTGTGCGGAAAAAATATGCCGCACTATCATATACGTATAGTTCTCAACATCCAGCCACTTTTAACGTCTAGGGTGGCTTTTTTATAGGAGAACTTAGAAAATGAGAAAAGAATTTGAA
>DFKU01000023.1:0-361 GCA_002373615.1 Alphaproteobacteria bacterium UBA3637
AAAATGAGAAAAGAATTTGAATCAGGACATATCACCCGTCATTGCGAGTCCGTCAGGACGAAGCAATCTGATGAGATTGCTTCACATTCGTTCGCAAAGACGGAAGAAAGTGAGCGGTCTACTACTTCAACCTGTCATCCCTGCGAAAGCGGGGATCTGATGAGATTGCTCACTACGCTCGTCCCTTACGGGACCGCCTGTTGGCGTCGCCTGTGGCTCCCCGTCAAGCGAGGAATGACAGAGGGTGGTCGGACATTGGTTGAAATGCTGTCGACATTGGCGATAATGGGGATTTTAACTGTGGCAGGCGTGGCGGCCTATAATTCCGCTATGAATCGGTATCGGGCGAATACTTTAATAA
>DFKU01000023.1:436-3554 GCA_002373615.1 Alphaproteobacteria bacterium UBA3637
CGCGCCGTTGTGGTGGTTGGGCAGATCGGATTTAATAACCAAAAGCCATCCTTGACAGAGTTTGAACCTTATAACAAAACTTCCGCTGGTGAATTTGGAAATGTGATAACAGAAGGTCTTTATAAACAATTCGGCATCCAAGTGTCAGGGGTCACAAAATCCGTTTGCCAAAACATTTTAAGAACAATTGGCGCCACCACCCCCATCCGTAGATTATCGTTGGAGTCCACCCCCAGAACGCCGCTCACCTCTTGCGAAGAGTCCAATGATTTTTTGTTTATCTATAACAACGACATGCAAGGGGCGACCAGTGATACCGAATATGCGATAGACGACAGCTCCTGTAAATCCGTTTGTGGCGTCTTTAACCCTGAGACACATACCTGTGATGAAAGCGATTGTGAGATCCCAACGAATGCCTGTACAGAAAATGCCGATTGTAACCAAGAAAACGAATGTATGATATGTGATACAGAAACAAACATGTGTAAAAACGGCTGTGAACGTGTACAGTTTTTGAAATCCACAGGGACACAGTATGTTGATACAGGAATATATGGAACTGAGGATTTAGAAACAGAATTAGTATGCCAACAATTACAAAGAAACACATCCTCAGAAGGAAAAGGCATATTTGGTGCATTTAATTCAACTAATGCAAACTCGTATTACTTATATCAACAAGGAAATCTAATATCACACTGGCAAGTGGGTTTTGGCCCATATCTTAATACGTCTACAGAAATTGATTTGAATAAGCATACATTTAAGTTCAGTAATTACAAAGTGTATATGGATGGTACGGAAATTGCAAGTTTAAATACTGGTTCAATGAATACTACTCCATTTACATTACTTTTGTTTAATACTCATAATAGTACTGGTGGTATATACCTTGCGTTCCCACAAAGATTTTATAGAGCAAAATTTATTAAGAGCGATGTTTTAATCGGTGATTTTATCCCTGTTCTCTCCCCCGAGTCATCACAATATGCTGGGCAACCCTGTATGTTCGACCGCGTCAGTCAAAAACTTTTCTGCAATTCTGGGACGGGGGAATTCAAAACAAATTTGGATGAATAAAATGTTCTTATTAAATTTTACTTGCAAATTTGGAAAAAGTGTGCTATATATAGGGTGATATCACCGCAAAGAGCGGGGTATTTTTGTTTTAATTTAAAAAAAGGAGGTCCAGATGACCGATAAAGTACCGATGACTTCGGTTGGTTATGATCAACTGAATGAGGAATTGAAGAAATTGAAATTTGAAGAACGTCCTGCCATTGTGGAGGCCATTGAAGAAGCGCGTTCCCATGGGGATTTGTCCGAAAATGCCGAATACCAAACCGCCCGTGATAAGCAAAGTTTTATTGAAGGGCGCATTCAAGAATTGGAATCCGCTTTGTCTCGCGCTCAAGTCATTGATCCCAAGACTTTGTCTGGTGACACCGTTTTATTTGGGGCCACTGTTGACGTGACTGATTTAGATACTGATAAAAAGCAAACTTATCAAGTTGTGGGGCAATATGAGGCCAATTTGGAAAAAGGCTTGATTTCCCATATTTCACCACTGGCTAAAGCCATGATTGGTAAAAAGGCCGGTGAAATTGTGGAGGTTCAAACCCCCAAGGGCGAAAAAGCGTACGAGATACTGGCAATTCGTTTCGTCTAATCCTATCTCCTGATCAGGAGGTAATTTTAGATGCAAGATGTCATTATTATTGGTGCAGGTCCCGCAGGTTTAACTGCGGGGCTTTATGCTGCACGGGCGGGGTTGAATACCCTGATATTATCGGGGGCAGAGTTGGGCGGACAACTGCTGCTCACCGAAAAAATTGAAAATTTTCCAGGCTTTCCCACGGCCTCAGGTCTGGATTTAATTGAAACGATTCGTACTCAGGCGGAATCTGCCGGGGCAAAATTGGTGCGCGAACAGGCCATAAGCGTGGACTTATCCCTCAGGCCCTTTCATGTTCAAACGGAAAGCTCTCTTTACGAAACGCAGACCCTGATTTTGGCAACAGGGGCCAAGGCACGTTGGCTGAATATTGCCAGTGAAGAAAAATTTAAAGGGCGGGGCGTGTCTATTTGTGCCACCTGCGATGGCTTTTTTTATCGGGGTAAACGGGTGGCTGTAATCGGCGGAGGTTCGTCAGCCGTTTATGAAGCGCTTTTATTGATGCAATTGGCCAAAGAAGTGATTATTATTTGTCGTGAAGATCACTTGTCGGGTGATGAAACTTTGATTAAACGCTTGCAGGAAACCCCTTCTGTTCAGGTGATTCATAATGCCGAAGTCATGGAATTTTTGGGGGATAAAAAGGTAGAGGCTTTAAAAATTTTAAAGGAAGGTCAAGAATCCGAAATTGCCCTGGATGGGGCCTTTGTGGCGATTGGGTCAGATCCCGATTCGGGCCTGGTACGGGGACAATTAAAATTGGATGAATGGGGACGCATCGAAACGGATAAGCTGACAGGGGCGACCTCTGTGGCGGGGGTTTTTGCGGCCGGTGATGTTCAACAATCTGGTACACGTCAGGCAATTTTGGCGGCGGCTTCAGGGTGCTTGGCGGCACTTTCTGCTAAAGAATTTTTACTTAATCCAAAATAAGTTGTTGCAATTTTTTTTAAATCTCTTTATGCTGATGCTCAGGTGTGGCGCAAGCTGCATCTTGAGTGCCTGAAAAGGTGCAAGAGAGCCTCACAAGCTCATGTCCTCGGGTGAGTGACACCTGCCCTAAATGGTGCATGTGTTTTAAATAATCCTTTGGATTTGCTCACTCTTATTTTTCCCGACTATGGTCGGGGAGCCTTTGGTGTATGTTCAGGGGAATTTACATTCCTCAAAGACCATTGGGATCATAGAGGATATTGATTTGTGAACTCTCCGGCCACCTGGAATTCAGGTGGTGTTTCAACAATAAAAAATTGGAGTAATAAGATGAACCAAAATATAGAAAAAGTTACTGAATTGCGTTATTAGCAATGAAATTAGTTTTTCTTATTTTGATCCATTGAGTCCATTCTTTAAATTAAACAACTGAAAGGTAAAAAATGAATACTTTATTAAAAAAAGAAAAGAATTTTAATTCGATTTGTCATTCTTGCGTAAGCGAGA
>DFKU01000032.1 GCA_002373615.1 Alphaproteobacteria bacterium UBA3637
CAGCTTTTTGATTTTAATTTTGGCATTTTTTATCCTTTTTTTTAAGTGTTTATCAACGCCTGGGGGCAGCCAAATTTTAATCAGCCCTTTCGGCAAACGGATGCATTATATCATCCTGCCCCATAAAAGTCAAGTAAATTTTTATAAAAATCCTTGCTTTTTGTGTGAAATTGATGCATAATAAAGACCTCGTTTAGTCAATATTAGAAAGGAAACAATATAAAATGACTGATAAACAAAAATACTATCCTGAATTGAACCCAAAGATGAACTTTTCAAAGATGGAAGAAGACATATTACGAATTTGGGATGAAAGGCGAATTTTTGAATCAGTCAAAGATAAACGCAAAGACGGGGATGAATTTGTGTTTTATGATGGCCCACCGTTTGCCAACGGTCAACCCCATTATGGACATATCTTTGTGTCCTATGTAAAAGACACGATTGCGCGTTTTCAAACCATGCTGGGTAAAAAAGTGGAACGCCCCTTCGGGTGGGATTGCCACGGATTGCCGGCCGAAATGGCTGCTGAAAAAGCCCTGAATGTGTCCGGTCACAAAGCCATTGAAGAATTCGGTATCCAAAAATTTAATGATTATTGCCGTTCTGATGTTTTAAAATACACTGGTATTTTTAAGGATTTATTCCACCGCATTGGTCGTTGGATTGATCCAGACTTAGAATATCGCACAATGGATTTAACCTTCATGGAATCCGTCATTCGAAACTTTAAAGCACTCTATGATAAAGGCCTGATTTATGAAGGATACCGCGTTCAACCCTATTCATGGGCGGCACAAACAACCGTATCCAACTTTGAGGTGGCACAGGCCTATCGTGATAAGACAGATACTGCCATTACCGTTATGTTCCGTCTTGAAAACGGGATGAATTTGTTGGTGTGGACAACAACTCCTTGGACCCTTCCCTCCAACTTGATGATTGCTGTTGGGGAAGATATTGATTATGCGGTTATGGAAGAAGATAGTCAGAAATATGTGTTGGCTGTGCCACTCCTCGGACGTTATAAAAAGCAATTGGAACACGCCACTCAAGTCGCCACCATTAAAGGAAAAGAATTGGTGGGGATGAGTTATACCCCTATGTTCCCCTATTTTGCCAACTTAAAAGAAAAAGGCTGTTTCCGTATTATTTCAGGTGATTTTGTGTCAACAGAAGATGGTACTGGTATGGTGCATATTGCGCCGGGCTTTGGGGCAGAAGACTTTGATGCTTGTATGAAAATTCGCCCAGATTTTCCTGTGGTGTGTCCGGTGGACGAAGCAGGATGCTTTACAGCAGACGTCCCCGATTATCAAGGGCGTCAAGTTTTTGACACCAACGAAGACATTATCAACTGGTTAAAGGAACACCGTTTATTGGTTAAAAAAGAACAAATTACACACGCCTATCCTTATTGTTGGCGCACAGATACACCTCTGATTTACAAGGCAATGTCCAGCTGGTTTGTAAAGGTGACTGATTTTAAAGATGAAATGGTAAAGCTCAACCAAGAAATTACTTGGACACCGGAGCACGTCAAAAACGGTCGTTTTGGTAAGGGCCTGGAAACAGCGCCAGATTGGAATATTTCCCGCAATCGTTACTGGGGTGTTCCCCTGCCCGTTTGGCAATCAGATAACCCCAAATTTCCACGGACAGATGTGTTTGGATCCATAGCGGAAATCCAAGAAAAAACAGGATGCAAAGTAAATGATCTTCATCGCCCCTTCATTGACGAAGTGGTTTATCCTAACCCAGACGATCCATCGGGTGAAACAAAAATGCGTCGTGTGCCTTATGTGTTTGACTGTTGGTTTGAATCAGGATCCATGCCTGAAGGTCAAGTCCATTATCCTTTTGAACGCAAAGAATGGTTTGATGCCCATTTTCCAGCAGACTTCATTGTGGAAGGTCTGGATCAAACACGCGGTTGGTTCTATTCTTTACATGTGTTGGGCGTGGCGCTTCACCATAAGCCCGCCTATAAGCATTGTATGGCAACGGGTTTAGTGATGGCTGAAGGCGGTGTCAAGATGAGTAAAAAACTTGGCAATTATCCTGACCCTTATATTATATTGAATCAATCAGGATCAGATGCTATGCGTTGGTTTTTGCTCTCCTCAGCCATTGTGCATGGGGGAAATGTCTGTATGGATTATGAAGGCAAAGAAGTTGCCAAAGCCATGCGTCAAGCTTTAATGCCATTTTGGAATGCCTATTATTTCTTCTGTCTTTATGCCAATGCAGAAGGCATTAAAGCCAAAGAAATTACAACTTCCAATGATGTCTTGGATAAATATATTTTGGCAAAATTAAAGGATTTGGTAAAGACAGTTCACCAAAATATGGCCGATTATGATACCCCGGCGACCAGTTCTGCTTTTACCGAATTCTTGGATATTTTGAACAACTGGTATATTCGCAGATCACGTGATCGTTTCTGGGACGGAACGGATACTTCTGCCTTTGATACACTTTATACGGTGTTGCTGACTTTATCCAAAGCGATTGCCCCTATGGCGCCGTTTATGGCGGACTTTGTGTATCGTGGCTTGACGGGTGCAGAATCCGTCCATTTGGCGGATTGGCCAAATGTGGAGGCACTCCCGGATGAAAAAGAACTAATTGCCCAAATGGATTTAGTGCGTGCTGTGGCCTCTACCGCCAAAGCCATTCGTGAAGAAAATCATTTGCGCAATCGTTTGCCGTTATCCGGCATGACAATTGCGGGTGAAAAAGCCGGTACTTTGGAAAATTTCAAAGAAATGCTGAAAGACGAAATCAATGTGAAGGAGGTTGTTTTGAATACAGATGTGTCCAGTGTGGCCGATAAATTCTTGTATTTGAAAACACCACTGATTGGTAAGCGTTTGGGAAAATTTATGGGCGCGATCATGGCAGCCAGTAAGCAAAATCAATGGACCTTAAATGCAGATGGCACTTTGACCATTGGCGGGCAAACTTTGAATGCTGACGAATTCGAATTGCGTCTTTCTATGAAAGATGGCTTTAAAGGTCAACCCCTGCCCGATAATACCGCGGTCGTTCAGTTGGATTTGACAGTTCATCCGGAACTTGCCCGTGAAGGAATTGCCCGTGACTTTGTGCGTATGGTGCAACAACTCAGAAAAGAAAAAGATTTGGATGTATCCGATCGGATTTCTTTGGTATGGATGAGTAACTCTGATGAAGTAAAACAAGCCTTAAGCGAACACAAAGATTATATTGCCGAACAAGTCTTGGCAACCAGTTTTACGGAATCCGATAATTCTGGTAAAACAGAAGAACTGGGCGATTCCTCTATTACCTTTGATTTACAAAAGGCATAAATTTTCAAGCCCCCAAATTTGGGGGCTTTTTTTCTTAATAAAAAGTAAATTTTTTACTTGCTTTTCTTTAAAAATTAAGATAATTTTAAGAAAAAAGGAGAAAAGCCATGCATGTTTTAGTAATAGAAGATGACCGTATTGTCAATCAAAACATTGTGATTTTACTGCGCCGTGAAGGTATCATTGCCGAATCTGTCTATACTGGACGTGAAGGATTGGAACTCCTTAAACTTTATGAATATGATTTAGTTATTTTAGATTTAATGCTTCCTGATTTACCAGGCGGCGATGTTTTAAAACAGATGCGACAATCCAACCTCATGACACCTGTTTTGATTTTATCCGGTATCAATATGCCAACCAAAAAAGTGGAATGTTTTTCAGTAGGGGCCGATGATTATATGACAAAGCCATATGATCGATCTGAATTAGTTGCCCGAGTTAAGGCCATTGTCCGTCGTAGCCGTGGATTAGCTGATAATATAATAAAAGTAGGACGAATGACAATTAATCTAAGTGCTAAAAAAGTTTTTATTGATGAAACACTTCTTCCTTTAACTGCAAAAGAATATGCTTTAGTGGAATTGTTGGCTCTTAAAAAAGGCGGAACAGTCAGTAAGGAATCCTTTTTAAGTCAGATCTATGGAGGGATGGACGAACCAGAAATTAAGATCATAGACGTCTTTTTGTGCAAAATTCGCCAAAAAATCAAAAAAATCACCGGTGGCGAAACATATATTCACACCACTTGGGGACGTGGCTATACTTTAGAGGAAAAAAAGAAGGCCTAAAGATATTCGGCTAAATCATTTTTAATATCTGTGATTTCTTGGATGAAAGCATCTTGGGCTTTTTGTTCAACTGTATCTGGTTGAATTAAATCTGATTCTTCTCCAGATTTTAAACGCTTTTGAACACCTTTGATAGTCAAAAAATCCTTGTATAAATAATCTCTTATACGCGCCAACAAAACAACATCTTCTGCCTGATAATAACGGCGTCCCATTCGCTTTAAGGGCTTTATTTGCTTAAATTGGGTCTCCCAAAAACGCAAGACAGAAGGCTGAACTTGTAAAAGCTCTGCGACTTCTGTAATGGTTCTGTATGCGCCTTCTGATTTCATCTACACAACCATTGTTTTAATGCGCTTTTTTAAATTGGGTGAAGCACGGAAAGATAAAACCGTTCTGGAAGATATGGGATAGGTTTTCCCATTTTTGGGATTTCGACCAATGCGTTCCTTTTTGGAATATGGTTCAAAAGATGCAAATCCTGAAACTTTAACAGAATGTCCTGTTGCTAATTCATCAGTAATTATATCAAAGACATTTTCAATGATTTTAAAAGAATCCGCATGTGAAAATCCCATTTTAGTGTATAAAGATTCTGCAATATCAGCTCGTGTTAATGTTTTAGTATTCATTCTTATCCCCTTTGTTTTTTTGTTTATACTTCACTTATGCCATAAATTTAAAAAATATGCAAGAGGTTTTATAAAAAAATTATGGAGCCGATGTGTCATCCAAGGCAGACATATTTAAAATAGTGGCTGCTTCTTCCTTGATTTTATTGCACAAATCGCTTCTGGCCATCTTAATTGCAGATTCGATAGCACAGGAAAACGCAAAAGCATCAGCGCCACCATGACTTTTTACAGAAATCCCTTTTAGACCTAAGAACATGGCACCATTATAAAGTCGCGGGTCATATTTTTTCTTAAAACGAGCCAAGCTGGGATGAGCCATTAAAAAACCAAACATAGAAAGCCATGATTCCTTTACTTCCTGCTTTAAAGCGTGGGCTACAAATTTAACAGTTCCTTCCAAAGTTTTAAGGGCAATGTTTCCGGAAAAGCCATCGGCCACAATGACCTGAGCCTTCCCTGCCCCAATGTCATTTCCTTCCACAAACCCGTTAAAGTTGATTTTATCACCCATTTCAGTCAAAGCAGTGGCAGCTTCACGGATTTCTTCCCGCCCTTTGGTGTGCTCCGAACCGATATTGAGTAGTCCAACAGTTGGTTTTTGGGCCCCAAACAAAAGCTGATAAAGCACTTCCCCCATCAGTGAAAATTCCACTAAATTTTGGGCATCACATTCGGTATTAGCCCCCAAATCCAAAACAACAATTGGACCATTGGCCGAAGGCAAAACACCTGCAATAGCAGGCCTGTCAATTCCAGGAAGCGTTCCCAAGCAAATTTTACTCATCGCCATCAAAGCGCCTGTGTTTCCTGCAGAAACAACCGCTTTAGCGTAGCCATTTCTGACAGCCATAATTGACTTCCACATACTGGTTTCACGCCCCGAACGCAAAATTTGGGACGGTTTTGCATCCATACGTACGATATCTGTAGTATGATGAATTTTATAGCACTTAGGATCTAGTCCGTATTTTTCAGCCAAAGGAGCAATTTTTTCTTCATTTCCAAATAAAAAGAAGAAAACGTCATCGTGCTGTTTCGCAGACAACGCAACACCTTCTATAACCGACTCCGGCGCATGATCTCCCCCCATCGCATCAATTGAAAGAATCAGCGTATCAGTCAAAGGAAAACCTTAGGCTTTTGTTTCTTCTTTTTTAACAATCACAGAACGATTGTTATATGTACCACAACTGGGGCACACATGATGCGGACGCATCATTTCTCCACATTTGGGACATTCTACACAAGCGTTTGTGCCGAGCGCGTCATGAGAACGACGCATATCACGTTTAGATTTAGATGTTTTTTTCTTAGGTACTGCCATTTTATTTACTCTCTTTCATTAAACAATGTTTTGTATTATACAGACTTTTTTTTCTTTTTGCAAGTCTTTTCTTTCGGATTAATGAAATTTAGGATTTTTTCACGCATATCCAAGGTGGTCGCCAAAACTCCATTATCCTTTAAAATTGAACCCATATCTTTTTCACCGTTCCATGTTTGCACAATACCACCTGCTTCTTGAACCAACAAATAACCGGCGGCCAAATCCCAAATATGACATCTGCAATCAAAGAAAACATCTAATTGCCCCGCCGCAACTTGGGCTAAAGCCAAAGCAGTGCTACCCACACAACGGAAACAAAATGGGTTGTTGATAATTCTGTCTGTCAAACCATTGACAGTTCTTAAAGCGTAAGAGTTAGTGGCGACCATTGATTCTTCCAATTTTTTTCGCCCAGAAACACGCAAACGGACATCCCCTGTCGGCGTCATTAAGAAAGCTCCTTGCCCTTTTTCTGCATAATAAAGTTCGTTTGTAACAGGGTTGTAAATCACCCCGGCAATAACTTCATCCCCGCGCATTAAAGCTAAAGAAATTGCAAAAAAAGGAATGGCATGTAAAAAATTATTAGTACCATCAATCGGATCCATTACCCATGTATAAGGTGAAGCATTTTGAGCCGGTACTTCACCACATTCTTCCGAAAGAATAGCATCATTTGGACGTGTTTTTTTGATGAATTCAACTAACTTTTTTTCAGTAAAAAGATCCGCATTTGTCACAAAGTCCCCAGGCCCTTTACGACTGACCTGTAGTTGTGAAATTTCACGAAAATCGCGGACCAAACTGGCTCCAGCATGGCGAACGGCCTTTACCATAAAATTTAAAGTAGGTGATAAACTGGAAATACGTTTTTCTTCACGTGTTTCTTTACGCTTAACCATTGTATTCTTGCGTGGTGTAATTTTTTGATGTGCTATAATAGGCATAATCTCCCTTTCTCTTAATCCTTTTCACTATATCATACTCTTTTATCGAATGCAAGTATTTTTACAATTATTTTCCACTTCCGGCAGAAACAAGTCCCCAAAGTACAAGAAATGCAACCAAAAAATCCTGTAAATTCATCATTTCCATAATATGCCTCCAACAGGTATATAATATCACAAAAATAATTTTTGTCAAGAATTTATTTTTATAATCATTCCATCATAGACTGGACAAATATTTTTAGGGAGTCTTTTTGACAATTTATCATAATCCCATTCTGTTCCTAAATGTGTTAAATAGGTATATTTTGGTTTTATATAATCCACCCATTCCAACAGTTGTTCTAATGAAACATGAGCCAAAGCTTCCTTATCTGTTGTACATTCTATCAGCCAAGTATCAATCCCTTTCAAAAGATCCAACCCTTTTTTATCCATCGTTTTTACATCCGTTGAATAGGCAAAATTTCCAATTCTATAGCCGACAGAATTGATAGTTCCATGATATTGTTTAATGGGTAAAACTGTGATTCCGTTTACCTCAAAAGGGTGATAAAATTGAACAGTATGTAAATTAACACTATCGCTCTGTTTTTTATCCTTAAAAGCATGCCGCATTTGATTTTTATATTCATTTAAATCAAACCGACTTCCATAGATATCCAAAACTTGCCCCAGCTTTTGCGTATATTTTCTGACATCTTCTGCCCCCGCCATATGGTCATAATGGCAATGTGTGTATAAAAGAGCATCAATTTTTTTTACTTTTGCCCGTAATAATTCCAACCGAATTTCAGGGGGCGTATCAATCAAGATATGTTGCTCCTGCTTTTCTATTAAAATTGAGCTCCGAAAACGGACATTTTTGGGATTATTAGGATTGCATTTTCCAAAACCTTTAAAAAGAGATGGAACACCATAAGAAGCGCCACAGCCCAAAATTGTTACTTTCATTTATCCCCCTTTGAATAAGCGGTTAAAATTATCGGTTGTAATTTTATCTAATTCTGCCATAGAAATTTCCTTTAATTCAGCCAATTTTTCCAGAGTTTTGGCAACATAAGCAGGTTGATTTTTACTCCCCCGAAAGGGTTCCGGCGCTAACCACGGGCAATCTGTTTCCACCAACAATCTGTTTAACGGAATTTCTTTTATTGTTTCCCGTAATGTCTTAGCTGATTTAAAGGTAATAATACCCGAAATAGAAATATAAAAACCATATTCTAAAGCTTGTTTTAAAAAATCTAAACTCCCTGTAAAGCAATGAATAATCCCCGAATTTTGAAGAAGTCCTTTTTGATTGGCCTCTTTTAAAATCTCCAAAGTATCACTTTCAGCATCACGGGTATGAATAATAATGGGCTTTTTGATTTGGTGAGCGATCTCAATTTGCTTTTTAAAAAGCTCAATTTGTTTATCACAAGGAATCGTTTCGTCTGAATAATCAAGCCCAATTTCCCCTACCCCTAGCAATTTTGGATTTTCTTTAAAAATTTTTGGCATCTTTTTTAAAAAAGAATCTTCTTGGCGCAAAGCATATTCCGGATGAATACCAATTGCTCCAAACACATTAGGATAAGTCTGTATCACCTTTAACAATTCATCCCAATCATTCGTATCGCAGGCAACGTTCAGCATTTTTTGAACACCTTCTTTTTGTGCGATTTCAATCAAATCTGTCACAGGCATATCGTAATCGGCTTGACTTAAATGACAATGTGAATCTATCATTTTAAACGCCTTTCAATTGAAAAAATCATTTCGGCCAGAGTTTGTGCTTTATCCAAATAAAGCCGATCTATTTTACGCCATTCAGATTGTAAATGTGTATAAAAATGACTCCAATCATTTCCGGTTGCTATTGGTGATTTTTTGGCCAAATCCCCCACAAATTGCAACATAAAGAGGCGTACTAAATCTGTTTGAATGGGGTCTTTAGACACATTATCCGAAAAATTTAACACATCCTCCACTGAGTTTGAATTGATGGGAGTCATCAAGGACAAAAATGAATCGTATAATTCAAGCCCTTCATTTTCAATTATCTTGTTGGCTATCCCGGGAATGCCCCTGGAAATATCAGCAATTTTTTCAATCTCATCTAAATCAGGATATTCATTTTTTAAGCGCTTTTCTAACTCAGCTTTTGTCAAAGCCGGTAAAAACATCTTTTGACATCTGGAACGAATCGTCGGAAGCAAGCGTTCAATGTTTTCGCTCAACAATAAAATCAAAGACTTATCATAGGGTTCTTCCAAAGTTTTTAACAGGGTGTTTTGTGCTTTTTCATTCATCTCATCAGCCAAAGAAATAACCAGAATACGACAGGCAAGTGTGCTTTTCAAACTCAAAAAATCAATCCCTGAACGGATATCTTCCACCGTTATTTCAGATTTTTTTCGAACTAAATCCTCTTCGTCAGGGGCTTGCCCATCCAAAATGGCCTTTTGGACAGCTTTCTTGGCCTCTTCTGTCAGACCACACTCAATGACTTTTAATCCGGCAGACAAATCCCCTTCCCGTGTTCCCACTAATGCACGCGCCACTTCATCCACAATCTTATGCTTACCGATTCCTTCAGGCCCAGAAATAATCCAAGATTGGGCTGTTTTTCCTGATTTATAAGAAGAAATTATTTTTTCAGCGAACATATTTTTTCTTTCACCATTTTTATCACATCTTGATGAACCTCTTCTGGGGTGCGATTGGCATCAATAATGCGGCAACGATTCGGATTTTCCTTGGCAATTTTCAAAAACCCCTGACGCAAATTTTCATGAAAAGAAAAATCCATATTTTCAAAGCGTTTTTCTGTATTTCCTGCTCTATCGCAACTACGCTTCAAACCAATTTTGGGATCAATATCCAAAATCAAAGTTAAATCCGGTTCAAAATCTCCGGCGACAATTTTATATAAGGCTTTCACTGTTACCTGAATTTCGGAATTATTTCCTCGTCCATAGCCTTGATAAGCCAAAGTAGAATCAGCAAATCTGTCGCATAATACAACCTTCCCTTCTTTTAAGGCTGGCCATACTTTATGGGTTAAATGATCACGACGTGCCGCCGAAAATAAAAGTGTTTCCGACACAGCATCCCAATCGGCTTCCCCGGAAACCAGCAAGGGGCGAATCAATTCTCCCCCTTTACTTCCTCCCGGTTCACGGGTTAAAAGAACTGAGTATCCCATTCCTTCCAAAGCTTGTTTTAGCATTTGGATTTGGGTGGATTTTCCTGCCCCTTCGCCACCTTCTAATGTGATAAAAAACCCTTTCATTTAGCCCCCAAAATCCGTTTTTTAATCCGAGCAAAAAAGCCCAACTTTTCCACACTTTCCCCCGCAATCAGATCCATTTCATGAACAGTGCCATCAGGTAATGTGGTGGTAATTGTTCCCACCTTTTGTCCCTTTTGGACCGGTGCAATAATTGGTTCTTGATATTCAATAACTGAAGAAATTTTCACTTCTTCCCCCATCGGATGCGTTTGAATTAAATTTTCGGCAGGATAGACAGAAATTTCCCCTTTTGTCCCCATCCATACAGGGATTGATACAACAGATTTTTTTGTATCCAGAATGGTTAAATTTTCAAAATGCGATAAGCCATAATTCATCAAATTTCTGGCTTCTGATGCCCGATCATTCATACTGCTTAAGCCATTCACCACCAAAATCAAACGACGACCTTCCGGTGATTTTACAGTTGCCGTTAATCCATAGCCGGATTGACTGGTATGACCTGTTTTTAGGCCATCCGCTCCCTGCAAAGAATACAATAACGGGTTGCGGTTTCCTTGCTTAATTCCGTTATAGGTAAATTCTTTTTGCGAATAAATGGGATAGTATTCAGGAAAATCATTGATAATATGTTGGGATAACAGAGCTAAATCCCGCGCACTCATCAAGTGATTTTCATTTGGAAGTCCTGTTGCATTGGCAAATGTGGAATGCTGCAAGCCCAGTTTTTTTGCTTTTTGTGTCATCTTGGCGGCGAAGGCTTCCTCGGTTCCGGCCATCCCTTCGGCCACCACAATGCAAGCATCATTGCCAGATTGAATATTGATTCCTTTTAACAGATCAATCAGTTTTACTTTTTGACCGATTTTTAAAAACATAGTGGAACCACCGGTTTTGGCTCCCCCTTTTTTCCAAGCATTTTCCGAAACAGTAAATTCTGTGTCTTCAGTGTACTTTCCGGATTTTAAGGCTTCTTCAATGATATAAGATGTCATCAATTTACTCATACTGGCGGGATGCATAGCCTCATCTGCTTTTTTTTCAAACATAACATAGCCTGTATCCGCATCCATCAAAAGGGCATATTTTGCCTTTGTTTCAATGGCCTCTGCTTGCCAAGCCAACGCACAAATCCCTAATCCCAGTAATAAATTTAATTTCATCTTTTCTCCTTTAAAGTATTTTGGGGGAAGTTTTTCTTCCCCCCAGATTTTTATTTTGCCAAATAGGCGTCTTTGTATCCTTTTGCTTTTAACTTAGTCAAAGCCTTTTGGGCTTCAGCTTTTGTGCTGAAAGGACCGGCTTCCACAATCGTCAAGGTTTTACCATTTCTGACAACTTGACTGGTTTGCAGTGGCATATCAGCCCCTAATTTATTTTGAAGACGTTTGACATTATTTGGATCACCAAAAGCCCCTAAACGGACCTTTGGCCCAGTCAAAACGACTGTTGATGCTGTTTCAACTGCACCATTATAAATGGGTTCGTTGGCAGGAACAGCCTCTGGTGCTTCTAACAAAGCTTCTTTCACAGTGGTTTGTTCTGCCTGATATACACGACCTTCGGAAACTAGTTTATCACGCAAAGCCGCACTTTCTTCGGCCAAATAATCCACTTGAACTAATACAGTACCGCTGGAGGGCATTCCCAACTGACGGGCCGCCTCTTGCGACACATCCATCAAACGATTATTGACCATCGGACCACGATCATTGACTCTGGCTACAATTTCTTTTCCATTTTCCAAATTAGTGATTTTTACCAAACTGGGCATCGGAAGTGTTTTGTGGCGCGCTGTCAATAAATTGGCATCATAGACTTCACCATTGGCGGTTAAAGCAGAATCACCAACCGGCATATACCAACTGGCCAATCCTTTTTCAGAATAATTTGTTTGTTCAGCAGGAAAATACCAAACACCTTTTACTTCGTATGGTTCCTCCACTTTATAAACAGCACCGCTGGCGCGTTCTGTTTCATAGTCTTCCCAAGAATGGAACAGTGGACCATTCGAAGTACAAGCCGACAAAGTCAATGCCATAGCACAAGAAAATAATAGTTTTTTCATTTGTTTAACTCCTTTTGATAACTATTTAATTTTACTAAAGTATCCCTATTTGGATACCCATCCTGATTTAGGGAATTTTTCTTTTGAAATTCCCTTAAAGCAGCTCTTGTTTTAGGGCCCAATTTTCCATCTGAGCCCCCAATATCATAGCCATTTCTAGCTAAAATTTCTTGCATTGTAATAATTGTTTCTGTCCGAATCGGTTCAAAATTTTCTGGACGATGAGGAATGTCCCCCTTTTCCGCCAAAGTATCCGCCAATATTCCTGTCGTCAAACCATATAATTCCAGTCCATTCCAACGACGTAGATATTCAAAATTGGGATAAACTAAAAAGAAAGGCCCATCTGCCCCTTGCGGAGTAATTAAACGCGCCACAATTTCCTTTTCATCCTTGGAAAAGTCTTCTTTGAGGGGCTTTACACCCTCTTGAATCCAATCAGCAACAATTTGTTTTTTATCATGCAAGTTTTCCCAATCAAAATCTTTGGGCACAATGACCTGTTTTCCCCACGGTTGGCCGACTTTCCAGCCCATAGAACGCAAAAAATTAGCAGCGGATGCAAACGAATCAGGCATACTGCCAATCAAGCTTTTTGTCCCATTTTTATCTGCATCTATCGCATAAGCCACAAAAGTTGTTGGCATAAATTGAAAATTGCCGAATCCTCCATCCCATGATCCCCAAACAGGCGGATATTTTTCCGTTTCCAAAATTTTAAAATAAGCAATCAATTCCTTTGTAAAATACGGGCGACGACGTGGATGATAAGCAAGACTGGCTAAAGAATTCAACAACTTTGTCTTTCCCAGATATCCACCATAATTTGTTTCCATGCCCCATAAAGCCACCAAATATTGTGGATCAACGCCATATTGCTCTTGAACGCGCTTTAACCAGGTGGGGTATTGTGCCATCATCTCACGCCCTTTTGATATTTTTTCAGGGGTTAAACGTGCTTTTGTATAGTCCCAAAAATTTTGCAGAAATTCTGGCTTTTTAACATCTTGTTCAATAACACGGGGTAATAATTCCATTTGTGGTAAATATTTGGACAAAGTTGCTTGTTTTATCCCCGCTGAAAGGGCTTCTTTTTCAAATTCTTTCTTCCAAGCATTAAAATCATCATTGGCAACGGCCGAAAATGAGGTCAAAAAAGAGACACCCCAAAAAACAAAAGCTGTTGATTTTAATAACTTTTTCATTATAACTCCCGATTCGTTTCTTTTATCATAGCTGATTTTAATAAAAAAAGCACTTGATTTTTTCATTTTTTTCGCATAAAATGGAAGTTGCTTTAGAGATCAAGGAGAGGTGACCAAAGTGATTTAGGGTCTTGGTCTTGGTCGCGAAAGCGGAACGAAGGCAAAGCCTGAGGACAAACAAGGCGTTTTGGCGTCAGCCAAAAGACGACGGTTTTCAAAAGGACCAAATTGAAAATCGGGTAGAATATGGAAAGGTGGTCGAGTGGTTTAAGGCACCGGTCTTGAAAACCGGCGTGGGGTCTCCCCCACCGAGGGTTCGAATCCCTCCCTTTCCGCCAAAAATATAATGTTAGGATGATAAATGAAAAAAATTTTTTTGATATTTATTTTTATCCTTCTATTTGTCGTTTTATATTTTATTTTTTTCCACAAGAATCCTTATCGCGATAAAGCTGCTCAAATGATTATGGTAGGTTTTGATGGTATAGCCTTAACCAAAAATAATCCAATATATCGCGATATAAAAGAAAATCATATTGGGGGCGTTATTCTATTTAATTACAAAGGCTGGGATCAAAATACGACAAAAAATATAAAGGATTTTTCCCAACTTAAAACACTAATTCAGCAACTTAATCAAATTTCCCAAATTCCACTATTCGTTGCTATTGATCAAGAAGGAGGAAAGGTTGCCAGATTATCCCCCGAATTTGGCGTTTCAACCTATTCAGCTTGGGAGTTGGGGCAAAAAAATGACTCTAATTTTACATTTGATGAGGCAAAAAAGACAGCTCATGTACTAAAAAATTTAGGTATCAATGTCAATTTTGCGCCTTGTGTTGATATTGTATTAAACCCAAAATCAATTATCAGATTTAAAGATAGATCTTTTTCTGAAAATGATCCAACTCTGGTTGCCACCCATGCTGAACAATTTATAAAAGCATATCAAAACAATGGTATTTTACCGGTATTAAAACACTTTCCTGGACATGGCAGTGCAACTGGCGATACACATGAAGGCTATGTTGATATTACAAATGAATACCAAGAAATTGAACTTGAACCCTATAAGATATTACTGCCCAAATATCCAAATATTGGTATAATGGTTGCTCATGTCTTTAATAAAAACATTGATGTTTCTAAACCTTTAAGCCTGTCCTTTCAAAATGTCACGAAAAATTTAAAAGAGGAACTAAACTTTCAGGGAATTGTTTTTTCTGATGATTTACAAATGGGGGCTTTAACAAAACAACATTCTTGGCACGATATCGTTGTAGAAGCCATCAATGCCGGAAACGATGTTTTAGTTATTGGAAATAATTTAAACTATGATCCAAACATTGCAGATAAAACTTTAAAAATTATTTTAAAGGCAATAAAAGATAAAGAAATTGATCCTGAACGCATTGATCAGGCATATCAAAAAATTATGAAAGTTAAGAATCTTTTAAAAAAATAAATAATCCTTTATTTTTTTTCTTGACACAACTAAAAAGAGTGTATAGAATGAGAACAAAACAAGAACAAAGGAGAATAATATGACCCCTAAACAATTTGCCCTTTATGGTTTTATTCGTGAATATACCGAAAAAAATGGCTACGCCCCCAGTTTTAATGAAATGCGGGATTTTATGGGATTGAAATCAAAATCAGGGATTCATCGCCTGTTAAAAGAGTTGGAAAGGCAAAACATCCTAACACGGCAACCGCACCAAACGCGTGGTGTTGTCTTACCAAACGCTCAGGAAATTTCCAATGATGATGTGGTTGAACTCCCCCTTTATGGGAAAATTGCCGCGGGGCTGCCCATTGAAGCGGTTGCTGATCCCAATGAAAAAGTGGCTGTTCCTGCCTCAATGGTTGGAAGTGGTGATTATTATGCCCTGACGGTTGAAGGTGATTCTATGGTGGGGGCCGGCATTATGGATGGCGATACTGTTATTATTCGGCACGCCAAAAATGCCGAAAATGGGCAGATTGTCGTGGCCTTGGTGGATGAATATGAAGTCACCTTAAAAAAATGGCAAAAGAAGGGCCATTCCGTGGCATTGGTGCCTGCCAACCCTGCCTATGAAACCCGTGTTTTCAGCGAAGATCGCGTGGAAGTACAAGGTATTTTGGCCGGCCTCATGCGCCGATATGAGAGAGCTTAAGATAAAATTTTTTGAATTTCTGATAAATTCGGCACCCAAAAATCTGGGGGATTATCCTGAAATTCTTTGGCATTGGGATCCGTTCCCACCAAAATTGCCTTTCCATTTGGATAGTTGTGTGCCATTTTAACATCCGACAGACCATCCCCCACCACAAACAATTCATCAAAATTTTTATATTTTCCTAAAGCGCCATCCGTAAAAACTTTACTGGGTTTGTTTTCCGGGAATTGTTCGGCCCCACAAATATCTGCAAAAAATTCAGATAAACCTGCAACTTTAACCTCTTGACGTAAAATCAGATAGTGTTTATTGCTGGCAACTATGTTAATAAAGCCTTGTTCCTTTGTCCATTTCAAAATTTCTTTTGCCCATGGCAACAACTTTAAGTCTGAGATATTTTCTTGATAGTGTTTCAAATAAACTTGGCGCACTTCTTTTAAGTCTTTATCAGAAAAAAGTTGTAAGAACAATTGACTACCGGCTGAATTCATATAAATTTTCATTTGTTCACGCGTAATTGTGGGCATATTAAAGTGCTGAAATGTTGCATTAAAGGCATGCCATATCGGATCAATCGTATCTGCCAAAGTATTGTCCCAATCCCATAAAATAACTTTCATCTTCATCCTTTCAAAATTCGCTTGATTTTTTAGCAAAATCCGCTTATACTGTCAAGTGTAAAAAAGGATAGAAGATGACTTTGGAAGAATTGATTGAAAATTTTTCATACCTGACAGATTGGGAAGATAAATATCGTTATTTGATTGAGCTGGGCGAAGGTATGGAAGCCTTTCCAGAATCAGAAAAAACGGATCAAAATAAGGTTCATGGGTGTCAATCGCAAGTGTGGATTATCCATCAAAAAAGGGGCGATAAATTCTATTTTAATGCCACTTCAGATGCCATTATTGTACGGGGTTTAGAAGCTGTTTTGGTGACACTGATAAATGGCAAAACTGCCCAAGAAATTCAAGCCTTAGATTTAGAAGGGATTTTTAAAAAGTTGGGATTAGAGGAAAACTTATCCCCTACCCGTCGCAACGGTTTTGTTTCTATGATTGGCCGAATTCGCGACGTGACAAAGACACCAAACCTTTAAAAGCTAAATTTTTATCTGTGATAATATGAACAGGAATTTTTGGGAAACATTGGGGAAACATTTTTTCAAAAGTTTTCATAAATAAGATTTTATCTTTTGCTTTGGGAATCAGACCTCCCCACAAATAAATTCCCCCCATTGCATAAAGGGCTGTTGCCAGTTGGGCAGAAACTTGCCCCCACGTTTGATAAAAGGTTAAATACGCCTGATTAGCGGCTTTTTCCTTTTTCCTTAATTCTTCAATTTTGCGGGCAGAAGTGATTTTTTTATCGCCACCATATTGATGATAAAGGCGAACAATAGCAAGTCCTGAAACAAAATCTTCCACTTTTAGTTTTTCATCCAATTTCATTTGCCCCACTTCCCCTGGAACAACCTTACCATTTATAATAAAGCATCCCCCAAGACCTGTTCCTGCCGTCATTAAAATAGATGTTTTTTCACATTTATAAAGTGTTTTAAGCCCCTCCCCTTGCGCTTGAACATCATTCACAACTAAGGCTTTTTTGATATGGTATTTTTTTTGAAGTTCTGTTTCTGATATTTTCCATTTGGGGCGATTTGTCCACCTTAATGCTCCTTTTTGGACTGGCCCAGCCCCAGCCAAAACAATGCCATTCAACTTATTTTTTGAATCTTTTAAAGCTTTATTTATCGCCTCAAAAGGAGTTTTAGATTCCTCACATTTATAATCGAACAAAGAGCCTAATTTTCCATTTTTCAACCAACGAAAACGCGCATTAGTTCCCCCAATATCTGCCAATAAAATTGCCATTTAATCCTCCAATACTTGATGATCTCTTAAATAAGCAGTGATTGCGGGGCGTAAAGATACTGTTTCCGTTTCAAGCAAGCGATTCAAAAATTCAGAAAAATCTTGTTGATTCAGATTCCTTAAAGCAATTTTAACCTGCATTAAGGAATGAGGATTCATTGAAAGGGATTTAAACCCAAGCCCCAACAAAACCATTGCTTCCAACGGATTGCCGGCCATTTCCCCGCAAACAGAACAGGGAACATGAGCAGATTGACAAATTTTTTGCACCTGATTCAAAAAGTCCACAAAGGCAGGCGACAAATTATCATATCGTCCTGTCAAACTTCTATTTCCCCGGTCTGAAGCAAAGAAAAATTGTTTTAAATCATTTGTTCCTATTGAAATAAAATCAAATACTTGTATGTATTTTTTCAAGTAAAAGAATAACGATGGAATTTCCAACATTGTTCCAACAAAAATTTGTTCTGGAACCGTTTCGTTATGCAGTTTTGCCTGATTTAGTTCAAAATCCAGTGTTTCCTTTGCTTCCAAAAACTCAGAAATTTCTCCAATCATTGGAAACATAACATAAAGCGGAGCCCCTTCCACCGATCGAATCAGAGCTCGTAACTGAGTTCTTAAAATAGCGCGACGATCCAAAGTCATTCGTGTAGAACGCCACCCCATGGCTGGGTTTTCTTCTTTTAAAGGATGAGTATATGGAAGAATTTTATCTGAGCCGATATCCAATGTTCTGAACACAACAGGTTTTCCCTTAGCATGAGCCAAAACTTTTTTATAAATTGCAATTTGTTCTGTGCAATTTGGTAATTCTTTTGCCAACATAAAGGGTAATTCGGTTCTATAAAGGCCAACTTTATCAAATGCCGGCGAATTGGACAACAAAACGTCATCTGCAAGCCCTAAATTAACCCCCAGTTCAATCTTTATTCCATCCTTTGTTATAGAGGGTTTCTTTTTATTTTTTTCTTCTAATTTTTTTTGCTTTTCTTGTTTTTCTTTTAAGTGATAAAATTCATCTAAAATTTCGTCAGAAGGATTTTTATAAAGTATCCCCTTTGTTGAATTCAAGGCCAAATATTCACCCGTCTTAATCTTTTCCCAAATATTCGAAATTCCACCAATTAAGGGGATTCCATAAGCTCGTGCTACAATTGCAAGGTGCATCGTTGTACTGCCTTCTGATAAAACAATACCTTTTATTTTTGATAAATCATAATCCATCAATTGAGCAGCCCCTAGATTTTGGGCTACCAATATGATATCTTTTAAGGATTTTTCCTGCAAATTTCCATCCAAATATTGCAGTAAACGTCCTGCTAAATCCTGAAAATCGTGCATCCTTTCGCGTAAGTAAGCGTCTTGTAGTTGGGACATACGCTGTGTTATTTCCTCTGTTGCACGATAAATAGCTGTTTGTGCCGTAAAACCTTGCATAATAATTTCATCAATCTTGCGATTCCATCCACGATCTAACAAGAGCATTTTTGAAATTTCCAACAAAGATCTTTGTTCATCAGAAATCTTTTTTTTCAAAGCCATTGAAAAACTTTTTTCCAAGACATGAATAGCATTTTTAAATTTTTTTTGTTCTAGAATTGGCTTGTCTGTTTTTTCTATTTTGTATTCTGAAATAGATCGGATAACAAGGGCTTCCCCTTTTGCAAAGCCATCCACCAAAGGCAATCCTTCCCACTTAACTGTTTTTGACAAAAATGAAATCTCAGACATTTTCTCCCCTTCTGTAAGGGCAGTTTAATGACTTTCTGAAAACTTGTCAAGAAAAAATTACAAATCTTCTAAGAAGGTGCGTAATTTTCTGGAACGCGATGGATGTTTTAACTTACGTAAAGCCTTCGCTTCAATTTGACGAATACGTTCACGGGTCACTGCAAACTGTGCCCCAACTTCTTCCAAAGTGTGATCTGTATTCATACCAATCCCAAAGCGCATACGCAAAACACGTTCTTCACGAGGCGATAATGTGGACAGTACTGCAGTACAAGATTGACGCAAATTACTTTGAATAGCGGCGTCCAGTGGTTGAACTGTATTTTTATCCGCAATAAAGTCCCCCAAATGTGAATCTTCCTCATCCCCAACAGGTGTTTCCAAAGAAATCGGCTCTTTGGCAATTTTCATAACCTTCTTTATTTTTTCTGGTGTCATATTCAAACGAGGTGCCAATTCTTCTGGTGTTGGTTCTTGTCCCGTTTCCATTTGCATTTGGTGTGACATCCTGAGCATTTTGTTAATTGTTTCAATCATATGAACAGGAATACGAATGGTTCTGGCTTGATCCGCAATTGCACGCGTAATACTTTGACGAATCCACCATGTGGCATAGGTTGAAAATTTATTTCCACGTTGATATTCAAATTTATCCACAGCCTTCATTAACCCGATATTCCCTTCTTGAATCAAATCCAAGAATTGCAAATTTCTGTGCATATAGCGTTTTGAAATGGAAATCACCAAGCGCAAGTTCGCTTCAATCATTTCTTGCTTGGCTTTATTCATTTCCTGACGCCCCTTACGTACAACATTAACTAAGTTCCTGAATTCAGATACGGGCATTTGTGTGTCATCAGAAATTTTTAAAATTGTTTCATAAATTTCACGGGCTTCCTGACGGTGTTTATCAAAAAATTCACCCCACTTTTTATTAAGTGGTTTTGTTCCTTTTTTAAGCCAAGACTTATCCCCTTCGTGTTTTTTGTATTCATTTAAAAATTCATCCCGATCAATTTTTGAGGAACCGGCCAAACGCAACAAACGACCTTCCTGCATCATTAGGGCAGAATTGACCTCATTTACACGATTAACCAACATATCCAAATGAACGGGATTCAAATGTAGAGATTTAATATCTTCAATCAGACTTTCTTGATGTGTACGATATTTTTTCGATAAGGTGGCATCCACTTTATTGGACTTAACCTTTTGCTTTAAAAATTCTTTTTGTATCGAAAAGAATTTTTTAAATTCTTGATCAATCTTTTGAAGTAAATTTAATGTTGCAGGCAAAAGTGTAATTTCCATTTGATCCAAAGAAAGAACGCCTTCTTCATCATCTTCTTCATCATCCCCGGAATCAACTTCTTCGTTTTCTTCTTTATCTTCTTCAAATAAATCTGGTTGTTTTTTATCTGCCTTAAGAGAGGGTTGTTTTTCTTGCTCAGAAGGTTCTTTTGAAACAGAATCCATAGCGGTTTCCAAATCAATTACTTCACGTAATAAAATACGTCCTTCTGCCAAATCCATATGCCATTGATTAAGTAACCTTGCCGTTAAAACCATTTCAGTCAGACCATACATCATTACGTTAAAACCACTGGCAATACGCTTAGCGATTGCAATTTCACCTTTGCGTGAAAGCAAATCAACTGCTCCCATTTCTCTTAAATAGAGACGAACAGGGTCCTTTATACTTTGTAAAACAGCAGAAACTGTGGGGCTTTCTGAAGGCTGTTCAGCAGAGACTTCTGGGGCTTGTTCTGCTTCGGTTTCTGGCTTTTCCATCACATCCATAATATCATCAGTCTTATCCACCAAATTAATACCCATTTCGGTAAAAGTGGATACCAATTTTTCCCATTTTTCATCTGTTTGTGCTTCTGGTGGAATAACTTTCTTAACCTTATCAATCAACAGAAAACCACGTTCTCGCCCTTGCTCTATCAATTGCGCTAACAACGCTCTGGAATCTGTATTTTCTGAATTTTCATCAATTTTTGAAAAAGAAGTCATCTTGGCCCACCCTTCTATAAAAAAACAATTGCCCGGCAATTATAAATCTTTTTTTTAAAAAAGTCAATAAAATTCTTTAAATAAATAACGAAAGAAAATCTTTTTTCCACTTGACAATTCATAAAACAATATGTAACCTAACGTAATAGTTGTACTCAAATACAAAGAAAGGTTAAAAGATATGAAAGAAAAAGCAAAACTCAAAAATGGAACTGTTCGTGGACGTTTAGCTGATGGCGCCCCCAACCCCATAGATGTACATGTGGGAACTCAATTAAAACTCCGTCGCAGTTTGTTGGGACTCAGCCAAGAACGCTTAGCGGATGAGTTGGGTATCACCTTTCAACAAGTTCAAAAATATGAAAAAGGTTTGAACCGAATCGGCGCCAGTCGGCTGTGGGATTTGGCCCAAGTTTTAGGGGTTTCTGTCGCTTACTTTTATGAAAATTTAGATGAAAATACGCGCAATAAAAGTCCCCGGAAGATTTCCAATCAATTGATTCTTTCTGATAATGCAAAAGAATTTGATATGAGTATTTTACTCAATAAAGATATTCGCGATTTGGTCAATGCTTATGCAATGATACAAGATCCAAAAGTGGCTAAAAATGTGTTGGCTCTGGTCGTATCCATGGCATCTAATCCAAAGGAAGAGACCGAAGTTGACGATTCAAAAATCATTCCTGATTATGTGAAAGAATTTCAGAACTAAAGTCCCATAGAAAGCTTTATTTCATCAGAAAGTTTATCTAATCCCCAAGGGGGATCAAAGGTGAGTTCTACTGTTATCACACCTGTTCCCAAAACAGAAGAAACCGCATTGGCCACCATTTTGGGCATATCACCCGCTAAAGGACAAGTGGGGGAAGTCAAGGTCATTACAATATCCACATCCCCATTTTCTTTTTGGTTGATTTCATAAATCAGACCTAAATCATAGATATTCAGCATCAATTCTGGGTCTTGAACCGATTTTACGGCTGTAATGATTTCCTCTTTAGTGGCATGCTTTATCCCCTTTTCTAATGGGGAACCAGCTGTTGCCTTGTAATCAATTTCAATAAAATCGTTCAATTCTTCTGTCATTTGAAAAATCCTATGGCTTTATGAAAGGCATTTAAAAAGTTTTGAACATCTTGCTTTGTGTTATATAATCCAAAAGAAACACGCATGCTGGCTGCCATCTTAAAGTAGGTATGAAGCGGCATAGCACAGTGGTGCCCAATCCTGACACAAATATTTTCTTTGGCTAAAATAAAGCCCAAATCATTCGGATGAATTCCGGCAATATTAAAAGAAACAAGGGCTGTTTTATGTTTTGGATCCCCCAAAAATTGAATATTTGGAATTTCTTTTAACCCTTTTATCAAGGATTTCATCAAAGCTTTTTCATGCTTTTGAATTTTTTCCAAGCCAATTTTTTTAATATAATCCAAGCTGATTCCTAAGCCAATAGCCTGTGTGATGGGAGGCGTTCCAGCTTCAAACTTTGATGGCGCCAAAGCAAAAGTCGTTCCTTCCACTTTCACTTCATCAATCATGTCGCCCCCAAATTGATAAGGGGGAAGTTCATTTAAATCTTCTGTTTTTCCATACAACACCCCTATTCCTGTCGGTCCATAGACTTTGTGGCCTGAAAAAGCCAAATAATCGACATCTAAATCTTTCACTGAAATGGGTAAATGGGAAATGCTTTGGGCGGCATCCAATAAAACTTTTGCCCCCACTTTATGTGCCAATTCCACAATTTCTTTGATAGGATTTACAACCCCCAGCACATTGGAAATATGGCCAACAGCAACTACACGCGTTTTCGGGGAAATTTTTTTCTTAAAATCGTTCATATCAAAACGCCCATCTGGCAGGATATTAAAGACCTTGAAAGTTGCCCCTGATTTAATGCAAGCTTGTTGCCATGGGACAAAGTTCGCATGGTGTTCAGCAATGGAAACCAAAACCTCATCGCCTTCCTTCAGCATTTGGGCGTAACCTGATGCCACCAAATTGATAGCCTCGGTTGCCCCCTTGGTAAAAACAATATTTTTACTTTCCGCCCCAATAAAATCGGCCACTTTTTGACGCGCCTCTTCATATAGGGTTGTTGCTTGGTTCGCCAAAGCACAAGTCCCCCGATGAACATTGGCATAGTCTTTTTTATAAAAGGTATTTGTTTGATTCAACAAAACTTTCGGCTTTTGGGTTGTTGCAGCCGAATCCAAATAAGTGATACTTTGTGCCAAAATCGGAAAATCTTTTTTATACATTTTGTTCCATCCACTCCTTTATATGGGTACGAAATTCCCCTGGTACAATATCATTAAAAAAGGAAGAAAGCAATAATTTTTCTGCCTGAGATTTTTTGAGGCCCCGCGTTTCAAGATAGAAAAGTTCATCATCAGGGAGTGGCCCCACCGCAGATCCATGCGAACACACCACATCCTCTGACCAAATTTCCAGTTGAGGTGTGGCAGAAATTTTGGCTTTATCGGAAAGTAAAATCCCCCGATGATTTTGATACCCTTCGCATCCATTTGTATTTTTGGGAATTTCTATACCGGCAGTTAAAAGAACAGAAGATTCCCCCGTTGCTAAGCCCTTTATTTGCTGATTTGAGGTGGTATTTTTTACTTTATGTAAAACTTGAATATCTAATTTTAAGTCGTTGTTTTCATTTGATAAATAAGCACATTTTATATCCGATTTTGCCCCTGCCCCATTTAATATAACAGAAACCTTCAAATTTTGGTTAATTGGCAGAAAAAACGCCTCTAATTCCCCCCGCTCTTGGACAATAAATTGCCATTCGTGTTCATCAGGGTGATGAATCAGCACCTTTTCCTGACGATTAAACAAAAAAGGAAGTTTAGAAATTGTCATAACCCTTTTCCTCAACCTTGGCCACCAACTCTTTATCCCCCACTTGCAAGATTTTACCATCTCGCATAATGGCCACTTTATCAGGGGCAACAT
Source organism: Alphaproteobacteria bacterium UBA3637 (assembly GCA_002373615.1). Classification (GTDB taxonomy): domain Bacteria; phylum Pseudomonadota; class Alphaproteobacteria; order CAAHEQ01; family UBA3637; genus UBA3637. Next base: position 24,303 of record DFKU01000032.1, read on the forward strand.
AGCGCAATAAATCATCGTGGTGCGTAATAATCATAAAAGAACGCTTTTCTTCGCGCATCACAGAAATCGCCCCCCCCACAACCTTTAAGGCATCCACGTCCAACCCGGAATCCATTTCATCCAAGATACAAAAATCGGGTTCCAGTACAGCCATTTGAAAAGTTTCAAGACGTTTCTTTTCTCCACCGGAGAATCCCACATTGACCGAGCGCTTTAACATTTCGTCAGTGATACCCAAAGCGGTAGCACGCACCTTCAAATGCTTCATAAACTGAACAGCATCCAAGGGCTTTTCTTTCAAAAAAGTGCGCTTTGCATTTAAGGCTGCCTTTAACAGTTGCGCCATACTGACCCCGGGCAGTTCTGTTGGTCTTTGGAAAGCCAAAAACACCCCAGCATTGGCGCGTTCATCGGGCGTCATTTTTAATAAATCTTTCCCCTTAAACAAGATACTTCCGCCCGTTACCTGATAGGTTGGATTTCCTGTAATCACAGCAGACAAGGTACTTTTTCCACACCCATTAGGGCCCATAATAGCCATTACTTTGCCCGATTCAATCGTCAAATTCACGCCTTTTAAGATTTCTTTATCGCCTACTTTGGCATGTAAATCTTTGATTTCTAAAAATGCACTCATCCCACACTTCCTTCCAATTGAATACCTATCAATTTTTGTGCTTCTATTGCAAATTCCAACGGCAACCGTTTCATGACCTCCCGACAAAATCCGTTCACAATCAGGCTTACCGCCTCTTCTTTATTGAGGCCCCGTTGCTGGGCATAAAATAATTGTTCTTCTGAAATTTTACTGGTCGTTGCTTCATGTTCAATAATGGCCGTTTTGTTTTCATTTTTCATGACAGGAATGGTATGCGCCCCGCAATTTCCACCAATCAGCAGACTATCACAACGACTGATATTTCGGGCATTTTGGGCTGTCCCTGACATCCGCACCAATCCACGATAAGTATTGGAGCTTTTGCCTGCCGAAATCCCCTTTGAAACAATGGTGGAGGTGGTGTTTTTCCCAAGGTGAATCATCTTGGTACCGGTATCTGCCTGTTGATAATGATTGGTCATGGCCACCGAATAAAATTCACCTTTGGCATTATCCCCCTTCAAAATACAACTGGGATATTTCCAAGTGATAGCGCTACCTGTTTCAACCTGTGTCCACGATAGATGGGCATCATTTAAAACCAAGCCCCGTTTTGTTACAAAGTTATAGATACCACCTTTACCGTTTTCATCCCCAGGATACCAGTTTTGAACGGTGGAATATTTAACATCCGCCCTGTCCTTCACAATAATTTCAACGATAGCAGCGTGTAATTGATTTTCATCCCTTTGCGGGGCTGTGCAACCTTCCAAATAACTTAAAACAGAATCTTCTTCTGCAATAATCAGTGTGCGTTCAAATTGGCCTGTATTTTTGGCATTGATACGAAAATAGCTGGAAAGTTCCATCGGGCATTTAACACCTTTTGGAATATAAACAAACGATCCATCTGAAAACACCGCACTGTTTAAGCAGGCAAAAAAGTTATCTGTATAGGGAACAACCGAACCAAGATATTCTTTTACCAAGTCAGGATATTCACGAACAGCCTCAGAAATGGGGCAAAACAGAATCCCTTTTTCCTTTAATGCTTTGGAATAAGTGGTTGCCACCGATACACTGTCAAACACAGCATCCACAGCGACACCAGAGAGCACTTCTTGTTCTTTTAGCGGAATACCCAACTTATCATATGTTTCACGGATTTTAGGATCAATCTCATCTAAAGATTTTGGCTTTTCTTTTCTATCAGGTGCGCTGTAATAATAAATGTCCTGATAATCAATCGGGGCATATTCCCCTTTCAGCCAATGAGGTTCCGGCATTTTTTGCCATTGACGAAAAGCCTTTAAACGAAAATCCAACAACCAATTTGGTTCATTTTTTTGGGCCGAAATAAAGCGCACAATTTCCTCGCTCAGCCCTTTTGGCGCCTGAACAGCAGAAATATCGATGGAAAACCCTTCTTTGTATCCGCCTTTTAATATTTTTAATATGTCCGCATTTTTTTTATTCATGCCTATAAATATGCCCGATTTATTAAAAAAAGTCAAGAAAAAGCATTTTTTTTCTTGCATCTTTTTACAAAAATGATTAGTCTTTCTTTAAAAGGAGGAGATAATGTATTTATCCAGCATTTTTGTAGTTACCTATCTTGTGAGTACATTGATTTTGACCACTATGGTATTCTTACTTCTTAGACGTATTTTTTTATTGAAGAATCAAATTTTTAATTTTCAAAAAGGACAAAAAAGAATTTCAAAAAAAGAAATAAATCCTTTGGGAAGGTTGTTTTCTGCTGATACAAAAACACTTTCAATTACAATTGGAAAAGATGGTAAAATTAAAAATCTAAATGATGCTTTATTAGAATTACTGGAATATTCAAAAAAACAATTGATTGGCAAGAATATATATGGGACTTTAATGCCTGTTCTTTCTAATCGTGAACCTTTGGAGACAAATATTATTACCAAGATTTTTAAAAATCCAAATCTTTATACAGAAAATGAAACAGAGCTTTTAACAAAATTTGGGAAAAAAATTTATATTTCTTGGACAAATCGATTGATAAAAAACAAAAAAGGAATTCCTGTAGAATTACGGTCCGTTGGTTTTGATATTACAAATCGTAAAAATTTAGAACAAGAGTTACAGTTTATCGCATCAAAAGATCCGCAAACAGGTGTTTTAAATCGCCTTGCATTGCTCGAAAACGGGACAAGAGAATTAAAACGTGCTATCAGGTATAAACATGATTTTTCGGTGTTAGCATTTCGACTGCTTTCTGCCGATAAAGATTTAACTTCTTTACAAGTGGAAGATTTATTGAAACGGGTTGTTTCTATATGCAGAAAAACAATTCGGGATGTAGATTATTTGGGGCGCATCGGGGAAGCAGAATTTATCCTTTTATTACCTGAAACAGAGGAAAAAAATGTTCCTTTCCTACAAAAAAGATTAGAAGAAAAAATTTTAGAATACAATTTGAAAAATAAACGCTATCCCATTTTTGTATTATTTGGAAAATCTAGTTATAATTCCAAAATAAAATCTATTGATGAATTAATTTCAAAAGCTATTATAAACATAAAGAAAAGGAAAACAAAATGATTGAATTAAGAAATGATTTTCTCTCTTTAGGGATTATTCCAGAAGCCGGTGGTGGAATGGGATTTTTAAAGTACTTAGGTAAAGATATTTTACGCGTCTCACCTCCTGATGAAACTGAAGCGAACAACACCGCTCTATTTCCCATGCTTCCTTTTGCTAGTTTTATCAAAGAGGGGCATTTCCCTTATTTTGGAATAACGCGTCATATGGAAAAAAATTCTCCATTTTCAAAGTATCCTATGCACGGTGATGTGTGGCGTTCAAAGTTGACTATTGAAAAACAAACAGAAACTTCTGTTCTATTGAATTATGAACATGATAAAAAATCAGGATTCCCTTTTTCATATATGGCAAAAGTTGAATATAAAATAAATAAAAATATTTTCACAATTATTTTAACCTTACAAAATAATTCTGCTCTACCCATGCCCTATGGAATGGGGCTTCATCCGTTCTTTATAAAAGATGAAGACACGGTTTTACAATTTAATGCCGATAAAATTTGGTTTAGGGGTGATGACCCTATTTTGGGACACCCATATACAGCCCCCGGTAATTTAAATTTTAAAACAGGTCTTTTGATTCCTGGAAACGGAGCAAATTTAAGTTTTGGATCTTGGGATAGTCAGGCAAAAATTATTTATCCGAATAAAAATTTAAGTGTTGAAATTCAAGCTGATAATTCTTTCAGACACTTAATTTTATATACCCCAAAAGGAAAAAATTTCTTTTGTTTTGAACCTGTCACGAACACCCCAGATGCCTTTAATTTGGCAAGCTTGGGCATTTTTGGAACCGGCATTCAGAGTTTAGGGCCCAAGCAAACCGTTACAGGAAAAATTGAACTTACAATGAAAGGATTAAAATGATTGCGCTGACAAAAATTATTGCCACATTAGGCCCAGGCTCTTCCTCATCTGAAATGATTGCCAAACTCACAAAAGCAGGGGTTAATGTTTTTCGTTTAAATTTTAGTCATGGCTCCCATGCCGAACATTTAGAAAGATTAAAAGCAATTCGTGCACAATCTAAAAAAGACAAAACGCACTACACAATTTTGGCGGACATGCAAGGCCCAAAACTGCGCGTTGGTCACTTTAAAGAAGGAGAAGTTGTTTTGCGTTCCGGGGAACAATTTGCTTTGGATACCAATGAAAAAGCAGGGGATGAAAAACGTGTTCACCTGCCACACCCTGAAATTTTTAAAGTCATTAAAACGGGGATGAATTTACTGTTAAATGATGGCAAAATTGTTTTAAAAGTGACAAAGGTAACCCCAAAGGTTATTCAAACAAAAGTCGTTGTTGGTGGCGCTTTATCGGATCACAAAGGGGTTAATGTGCCTGACGTTGTTTTGCCTATCTCAGCTTTAACAAATAAGGACAAAAAAGACTTGGACTTCGCATTGAAAGCTGGTGTTGATTGGATTTGCCTCTCTTTTGTTCAAACAGCTGAGGATATTCGCTTGGCGAAGAAATTGATAAAAGGAAAAGCGGGGATTTTAGCCAAAATTGAAAAACCTTCAGCCGTTCAAAATATTACCGAGATTGTAAAGGAAGCAGATGCAGTCATGGTGGCGCGCGGTGATTTGGGCGTGGAATGTCCTGTAGAAAGTGTCCCGGCCCTGCAACGCAAAATCATTACGGTTTGTCGTTTAGCAGGAAAGCCGGTCGTCGTTGCCACACAAATGTTGGAAAGCATGATTGAAGCCCCTGTGCCCACCCGTGCAGAAGTATCAGATGTGGCTAATGCCGTTTATATGGGCGCCGATGCTGTGATGTTGTCAGCTGAAACTGCTGTTGGGAAATACCCCATTAAAGCTGTGGAAACAATGCGCCGAGTCATTTTACAAACACAAGCTGATCCTGACTATCAAAATCAATTAGCCGCATTAAAGTTGCCTTTGGATTGCACGATTGCATGTGCGGTCACTTCCTCCATGCGCCGAATGATTCATTCATTGGATCAACCAGCCTGTATTGCGACCTGTTCTATGTCAGGCAGAACGACTTTGCGTGTGGCACGCGAACGCGCTTTAGTGCCAATTTTAGGGATGACCACCGATGAAAAAGTGGCCAATCGTTTGGGGTTGGTGTGGGGTGTTGTACCAGTCCTGTGTGATAAATTAAAGGAAATGTCGCAGGTTGCCCCAATGGCCATCAAGATTGCGAAAACAAAAGGAATTGCCAAGAAAAATGAACAAATTATTATTACCGCAGGTGTTCCCTTTGGCTATAAAGGCTCAACAAATATCCTTTATATCGTCAATGTGGAATAAAAGCTCTTGCTTTTTAACCCGTTTTTGTGTAGAATAGTTCCAGAGACCCTATCATCTAACGGTTAGGATACGGCCCTCTCAAGGCCGGTACACGGGTTCAAATCCCGTTAGGGTCACCAAATAAAAAGATTTTATAATTAAACTTTAATTCAAAGGGAAAGCCCACGATGAAAGACATATCCACAATTTTTAAACAGGTAGGATTTAAACCCGTTGTTTGTGCGCAAAGTGGAAGCTTAACTCCTCAAGAAAAAGACCACATAGAAAAAATCCAAGAAGATGTAAAAAATTACCTAAAAAAAATAGACAAAGCATACAAAGCTTCAAAGCACTCAACATTAAGATTTGATGCGCCAATAAAGCGTAGAAGTTATAAATCTGGGATAAAAAGATTTTTAAATCAGAACCAATATCAATAATTAAACTCGTGAATTACAAAACATCGCCACTATTTCTTTACCTTGTCCGACCAATTTTCGGTGTGGTCAGGACCTTTTAATTTGACCTCTTTTGTCTTTTCAACTAAGGCATCATAGCATTTTTGAAGAGCAGGAATATCTGGTGCTTTATAGGTTTTATTCACAACCTTTCGCACCAATTCAAAACGTTCCAAAGATTTATCTGAAAGTGGTTGAGAGGCCTTTAAAACTTCCACATTATCCTCCAGCATTTGTGGGTTATTTTGGTCATGGCCGGAACAATAGCAGACCACATCACACCCAGCCCCTAAACTGGCTTTTGTTTTTTCTGCCAAAGTTCCCTGTAAGGCTTTCATTTCAATGGCATCTGTAATCAAAAAGCCATCAAAGCCAACTTCATTTCGGATTAAGTCAATCCCTTTTTTAGACTGCGTGATAGGCTTTTTATCAATCATGGGCAAGACCACATGCGCTGTCATTCCGAAAGGAACGTCAACTGACATTTCCTTGAAAGGCAAAAAGTCGCATTCAATCTCTTTAAAATCCCGATCAATTACAGGCAACCCCAGATGGGAATCAGTATTTGCCAACCCATGCCCCGGTAAGTGCTTCATACACGGGCATATCCCCTGCTCTATGTAAGTTTTTGCTAAGATACTGGCATATTCCGCCACCACTTTTGGATCGGTTGAAAAGCAACGCGAGGCAATCGCCCCTGTCGTATCAGTATGTAAAGTATCGGCCACAGGGGCAAACACAACATTGATTCCTAAATTATGCAGGTCATTGGCGATTAAAGTGGCGTGTAGTTTTATGGCTTCTTTGGCCTCTTTTTTGGGTAAAGTTCCCAATTGCTGCTGCGCCACATATTCATGCCAATATGGGGGACGCAAACGGCGCACCAAGCCCCCTTCTTGATCAATTGCAATTAAAAAATCATCTCGGCCCACAGCCCCCCGAATATCATTCGTCAGCTTTTTGACCTGTTCAGGGGTATCAATATTGCGCTTAAAAAGCGTGAGTCCCGCTGGGTTATATTTCCTCAATAAATCGGCTTCCCCTTTTGTAAGCTCAGTTCCCTTTAAGCATATAAATGAAGATAAAATTGGTTTCATTTTATAACTCCTTTTTTTATTTCTTTTAGCATACACACAAAAAAAAGTCAAACAAAAGAAGAATTTTTGTTGACATTTAAAAATGATTTAGCTAGGATGAGTTTGCCTGAGGGCGCAAGTCCGAAAGGCAGGAGGCGTCAAATACCTCATCCAGTGTCGTCCAGAAAGACGAAAAATTTCCAATTGACAAAACTGTCGGTTGGAAGGTCACAAAATAAAGGTATGAAAATACCCCAATATGTGGCGCTATAACACTGATAGTATTTGAACTTCCAGCCGCTGATAAAGCGGATTTTGTATTAACGCATATAAAAGAAAGGAAGAGAAAATGCAAAAAGAAAACAACAAAAATAAAATAAATAACGTCATTCTGAGTGAAACGAAGAATCTGATGAGATCCTTCACTAACGTTCAGAATGACAACCAACGTGGCCGTTCTATGGTAGAAATGCTGGGCGTTCTGGCCATAATTGGCGTATTGAGCGTAGCGGGGATTGCAGGATATACTAACGCTATGAATAAACATAAAGCCAATGAGCTCTTAAACGAAGCTGCTAAACGTGCTGTCGTAGTTTCGGGACAATTATTAAACCGTGGCAAGGGAAATTTAGGAGAATTTAACAATAACGTCTTTGGTGGAATTGAATTTGATAATACAACAACTATTACTAAAAATACCAATAATCAGTTTGAACTCACATTTAAAAGTGGAAAAAAACCAGATGAAAATATTTGTGGACACATGAAAACTCTATCAGGAGAAAATACATTCATGAAAGTTGCTGATGATTGCAGCAAAATTACTTTTAATGCTGATTTAAGTAATGGAGTAACAGTAAGTGGAGGTAGCTCAAATTGTACACCAACTTGCGAATCAACATACGAATGTGTTGATGGAAACTGTATTAAAAAGGCCAATCAAGAAGACAATAGTTGTGCAAAAAACAGTGATTGTAATGGTAAGGTGATTGATGGGACAACTTGCAATTCTGAAAACTGCTACTGTACCATATCTGCTGCAAATAAAGACACTTCTCAACCTTCTGCTTGCTTCAGTGATTTCTCTGGTAGCTGTGATGTTGTTTCTGAGGGAACAGCTCCAACAGGAACAAACTATAAAGTGAGTTCTGGAACAATGACATGGTGGAGTGCTGTCAATTTTTGTAAAGCTGTTCATGGAACTTTGGTTAGTTTAAGTGATGTTGGTTGTGAAGGAGATGGCGAAACCCCCAGTTTTAACGACTCCTTAAAAAATGCTGGTTACCCAACTTCTTTTTGGTCTTCAAATGGTGCCATAAATAACAAAATAGGCAATACTGGTGATAATACTTGTACTGCATTTCGTGTCTATGTGAATGCTTGGCGCATAGACCAATCAACACGTTGGAGCAGTCTCAATGCTGTTTGTAAACAACAGTAAACGAAAAACAACTTTTCAAATTTAATTTGAGCTGAATAAAATACTCTATTTTAATCAAAAAAAGAATTTGAATGATAAAAAACCGCCCGTGAAATCAGGGCAGTTTTTATTTCGTATATAATGCTTATTCAGCTTTGGCTTCTTCGGCCTTTTCGGCGACAGGAGCTTCTGCTTTTTCTTCGGCTTTGGCCTTTTTAGCGGCGGCTTTTTTCTTTTCCACCACTTTCTTGGCTTCGGCTTCAGAACGGGCAATCACCACGCGCACGGTTTGACGTACATCTGGGTGCAAAGCGACTTCCACATCAAAGATACCCATAACCTTGAAGGCAGAGGTAATTTCAATTTGACGGCGTTCCACTTTAAAGCCAGCTTCTGCAATCGCATCACAAATATCGCGACCGGTCACAGAACCATACAATTGTCCTGTTTCGGCAGCCTGACGAATAATAGTGACGGACAAGTTTGCCATCTTTTTCGCCAATTCTTCGGCTTCGGCTTTCAATTTAGCATTGATTGCTTCATATTCTTTGCGTTTTGCTTCAAACAATTTCAGGTTATCAGCGGTTTTACGTAAAGCTTTATGTTGTGGGAATAAGTAATTACGGGCATAGCCATTTTTAACATTGACCACATCCCCCATTTGTCCCAAACGTTCAATACGTTCCAACAAAATAATTTCCATATTCTGCCTCCTTAATCGTTATCCGTGAAAGGCAACAAAGCCACAATACGAGCACGTTTGATAGCCGTCGCAACCGCCTTTTGGTGATAGCGGCACAAAGAATTCATGCGCCCGGGAATAATTTTTCCGTTTTCTGCCAAGAAACGTTTCAAAGTACGGATGTCTTTGTAATCAATTTCTTTTTCGCCGGCATTGCAGAAAGGACAACCCTTTGAATAGTTAGGTGTATATTTTTCCATTATTCTTCTCCTTCTGTAATTTCAACGGTTTCAAATTTGTCATCTTTGTGGGAACGATTTTTGGGTTCCAACAAGACGGATGGCCCTTCTTCAACAGCCTTGATTTTGGTTGTCAGATAACGGAGCAGATTTTCATCTAACCGCATCAAACGTTCCATTTCAATCACGGCTTCGCCGGGGGCTTCCATATTTAATAAGACATAATAGGCCTTATGGTTCTTTTGAATCTTATAGGCCAAATCACGCAGTCCGCAATCTTCTTGCTTTAATACCTTACCGCCTTTGTCAGTAATAACAGAGGTGTATTTCTTGGTAATTTCAGCAACCTTTGCAGGTGTCAGATCAGGACGGACCACGAATAAAGTTTCGTATAAGGACATTCCTTTTTCTCCTTTTGGATTATCTCGTTTCGGTTTATGCACCTGTAATCACCCGACCACAAGGCCTGAAACATAGCCCGTATCTTACGATAAGAGCAAGGATTTTTTTATGAATCCAAGGGGTATTATAGCAGACTTTTATTTAAAATGCAAGCAGATTTTATAATTTTTCAATAATTTCTTTGGTGATTTCGGCTAATTTATTGGGGCATGTTTCCCAAAATTTTTCATATTTTTGTTGTTGGTATTCTTCGCCCACCACGTCACTGATCATCCGAATGGAACCAAAAAGAACTTGGTTTTGATGACATACTTGGGCAATCGCAGCACTTTCCATATCCACCGCCAAAGCCCCAGGAAAATCGGCTTTAATCTGTTTTAATTGTGCTTCATTAGTAATGAATTGGTCCCCCGTCACAATCAGGCCTTTTTTGACCCCGGCAACTTCCACATTTTGAAAGAGTGGCGTTTCATAGTAAAGGGGAAGATCCTGCACCTGCCCTTTTTGATTTGGTGCCCCACACCACACGTCATGATAGGCCAAGCGTGTGGATAGAACGGTATCGCCTTGGGTCAAGTCTGCATCAATTCCACCCGCAATCCCAACGGAGATGATTGCTTCAGCCCCCTCAAGACACAGGCGTTCGGCCACCATAGCGGCGTTCACTTTTCCCATACCACATTCATGGACAGAAAAGGTGTGGGGACTATCAATCCCCCCTTTATCCAACAAGGATTTAATTTCGTTATATTCGCTGTGCATTGCGGTAATTAAGGCTATTTTCATTTTTTCTCCAATATGGCTACGATTTCAATATGATTTGAGTAGGTAAACTGATCTACGGGGGTGATTTCGGTTAAATACCAACCGGCATCCGTCAGGATTTTAATATCTCGGGCGCCTGTTTTGGGGGCACAGGACACCATGATAATCCGGGGGATTTGAGTTGAAGCCAGTTGAATAACTTGTTCCTTTGCCCCTGCCCGCGGTGGATCCAAAACAGCCAAATCCACGCCCAGCAATTCATCAGGTGTCACAGGATTACGGAATAAATCGCGCTGACGGCCATTATCGCCCAAAGTTAAGACACTGACATCATTATCATAACCCGTAACGGATAAGCCTGCCTTCATCAGGGGGCGCGTAAAGGTGCCCTGCCCGCAAAAGAGGTCAACAGCATTCTTGGCCTGCCTCACATTTTTCAAAACCAGATCCACCAAAGTTTTTTCGCCAAATACGCTCGGTTGCAAAAAGCCTTCCGGCAAAATCGGTAGAGGGGCTTTTTGAAAAATAGGACTGTTATTATAGGTCAAACGAACGACATTTTCCTTTTGTGCCAAGGCGCTTAAAATTTCCAAGCGGGATAAATCAGGTGTGCCACGTCCGTCTTTAATATGGATATCCACGCCCGTTGGGGTGTTCAAGATAAAGCAATCGCCAGAGCCCCCCAAAGTTTTGACTAAAGCACGCAGGTCAGGAATCAGGGCATTCAGGGCGGGTTCCAATAACGGACAGGAATCAATTTCAATAATTTTGTGGCTGTGGGCTTCATTAAAGCCAAAGTGCCCCTGATAAAAGGCAAAGCATGCACGCCGGCGAATGCCTGTCGGCAACAAGATGATAGGGTTTAAGGGGATTTCATTGAGACCAACGTCGGCAAAAGCACGACGAATAAAGGATTCTTTTTTGGCAAGGTAATCAGCCTCGGACAAATCCTGCCACACACAGCCCCCACATTTCCCAAAAAACGGACACTTTTGTTTTAACATAATATCATTTTAGCACAAAACTGCCCGTTTGTCCAGAATAATTAGGGGATTAAAAAGTCATCCCCAGTGCCGGCATTACAGAAAAGTTTTTTGGTGACACGATCAAACATACAATTCTGCTTTCCAATAGGTTGGAATGGTGCATGTACAGGGATGAAATCACACATAGGGGTGGAATTTAATATTACTTTGGAAGTGAATATTTTCCCTGAGGATATGAGCCAAGAACCGTTACCTATGGCGAAAATGCTTAAAGAACCTGTTTCTGGAGTATTGTGGGATGCCCTTTTGCCTAATTCACCATTAATATATAATTCATGAATTTGTGAATTGTTTTCTTCAATAGTTCTTTGAAAAACAATATGATCTTTTGTTTTAGGATAAACCCCGGTACCAAGAGCTCCTAGCTCATATCCATTATCCACCCTTATCCCCCAATAACCCTGACTTCTGGCGGAATAACCAATCAATCCTCTTTTGGAATTTTTATCTAATGTAATAATGTAGTCTGTAGAAAAAGTATCTGTCTCTGAAATGGTTATCCCAGTATTAATCCACTGCGTCCCTGTGGACTCCAGATATTCCACCCTTTCACAACCATTTTTGCATTGGCCAGAGGTCGTATCACAGACCATACATTCGTTTTCTTGATTACAATCGGTATCAACTGTGCAAGTATTTGTTGGGATTTCACAATCGCTTTCATCACACAAATGTGTCTCGGGGTTAAATACTCCACAAACAGATTTGCAGGAACTGTCATCTGTCGCATATTCGGTATCGCTTGTCACCCCTTGCATGTCGTTGTTATAGATAATCAGAAAATCGTTCGTATTTTCGCAAGTGGTGATGGAAGTTCTGGGGGTGTCCGTTTTTGAGAGGCGGCGGATGGGGGTGGACTCGCCAAGTGTGTTTAAAATATTTTGGCACACAGATTTTTTAACCCCTGACACTTGGATGCCAAATTGTTTATAAAGCCCCT
>DFKU01000077.1:0-10881 GCA_002373615.1 Alphaproteobacteria bacterium UBA3637
AATTCTTTTCTCATTTTTCAATCTCCTAAAAAAAATCACTTGTGATGCTTAAAGTGACTGGAAATTGAAACCTATTAACAACAAATAGTGCGACATATTCGCTCGCATGATGCGGCTTATTTTGCCGCGTTCCAGCCTCACTCAGGCCGGAAAGATGTGCGATGGAAAATCACCACACAAATGTTGTTAAGGGAGTTTCAATCCCAACTGATCGGCATCACCCTCAATCAGCGTGTTCACCCTAGCATAAGAAAATAAAAATGTCAAAGAAATTTTTCATTTTATTTTCAACCAATTTTACCTAAAATTATTTTTTTGAAACAAACATAGAATGTTTGAAGTAAATATGTAGTACTTTTTGGGGGTGAATAATAAAAAAATCAAGGAGGTGATTTTATGTAACTCCTTGATTTTTTGGTGTTTCAACTGGTGCCGACACTTGGACTTGAACCCAGGACCTACTGATTACAAATCAGTTGCTCTACCAACTGAGCTATGTCGGCAACGAAAAGTATTGTAACAAAAGATTTTTAAAAATGCAAGCGTTTTTTAAAAAAAATGAGGTTATAGGGGATTATGGATCCTCAGGTCAAGCCTGAGGATGACATCGAGGTGGAGGAAAATTTCAAGCGTTTTTTTTAATTTTTCTTGATTTTTGATAATAAAAGCGCTACTATTTTTTCAAGGAGTTAAAAATGTTATTACTTGCGATTGATACTTCTTCTGGGTTGGTTTCGGTTGCCTTATTGATGAGCAAGCGAAATGTTCGTTTTCGAGAACAAGAAATGGAACGTGGACAAGGGGAAGCCTTGATTCCCATGATTCAAGAATTATTTGAAAGTGCACATTTAACCATGAAGGATTTAACGGGTGTGGCTGTGGCGGTGGGCCCGGGGTCTTTTACTGGTGTCAGAATTGGGATTGCCACTGCACGGGCTATTGCCATGGCATTGGATATTCCTGTTTATGGGGTTACCAATTTTGAGGCGTATTCATACAGTTTATTAAAGCCTGCCACTGTCGTTTTAGATTCCAAACGTGAGGATTATTTTGTACAAAAGTTTGATGAAAGCGGAGTAGCTTTAGGTGCCCCCAAAATTGCCACTGCAAAAGAATTAAAAAAGGCCCTGCCCTTTTTGGCGGTGGGCAGTGGTGCCAACAAATTGGCAGGGGAAATAGGGTGTAAAGTATTGAATAAAATTTCACCAACAGCTGTTTCTGTGGGACGGGTCGCTTTGACACGATTGGACCATCCTATGCCCGCCAGTCCATTATATTTGAGAGAAGCCGATGTCACTGTGTAAAGGTATTTTCTTTGCGCCAATTGCAGCCAAGATTCATGGCGCATGCTTCGATAGGGGGTGGAGTGAGGAAGAATTTCAAAAACTGTTGGCCCTACCCACCAGTCGTTTGTGGATGACGGAAGAAGGAATGCTGTTGTGTTCTGAAGTAGCGGGTGAAATGGAAATTCTAACGATTTGTGTTTTGCCTGAATTTCGCCGGCAACACATAGCGCAAGATTTGTTGCATGAGCTGTTTCGCTATGCCAAAGCCCAAAAGGTTAAATCCATTTTTTTGGAAGTGGCGTCAGATAATGAGGCCGCGCAAAAATTGTATGCTGGGGCTGGATTCAAGCAAACAGGCACACGCGAGGGATATTATGCCCGCAAAGATGGGGCTGTGGATGCCCTGTGCTTAACAAAGAAAGTATAAGAAAAGTCAGATGGTCTATAAGCCGGGTTCTGTCTGGTGCAATCATTCGTCTGGCATAATCATTACTGATCAGCTCAAGCAACCTACCTAGCGACAGCCGGACAAGGACGCCCGTTTATACGAATCAACCGTAAGGTCGCCGTCTGTCTGAGTTTGGTCTTGCTTTCAATAGGGTTTGTCGTGCCATGAAGTCTCTCAACCCATGCGGTGAGCTCTTACCTCACCTTTTCACCCTTACCGATATTGGCGAACCAATAAAGGCGGTTTGTTTTCTGCGACACTGTCCATCGGGTCACCCCGCCCGGACGTTATCCGGTATTGTGTCCTTGAAAAGCCCGGACTTTCCTCCAACCATAAAGGTCAGCGATTGCCCAACCATCTGACCCCAAAATTATAGTAGATTTAAAAGAAAATGTCAATCTTGTTTTTTTAACAAAGAGTTAGCAGGGCTTAAAAAACATTTCTTTTGTGCTTGAGTAAAGTGGGGATTTTGCTTGCGGTTTTGGTAAAAATAGGGTATAATCAAGCTATGCAATTTAATGACAGACCTTTGAAAGAGCATTTGCGACGTGGCGGGCGATGGAGTAAATCCAGCGCCAAATGGTTACAACGACAACTGAACGATCCCTATGTGAGTGAGGCGAAGGCTTTGGGCTTTCGGGGACGCGCCGCTTTTAAAATCCAGCAAATGAATCAGCAATTTCATTTCTTTAAAAAGGGTGCCCGCGTGGTTGATTTGGGGTGCGCCCCCGGGGGATGGAGCCAAGTCGCCGTCAAGGCCGTGCATTCCACACCAGAAAGGCCCTTGGTGATTGGGCTGGATTTACTGCCGGCCGATCCCATTGACGGCGCAATTTTATTACAACGGGATTTTAGAAAACCGGAAGTCGCAGAAGAACTGACAACCCTGTTGGGTGGGCAAAAGGCTGATGTTGTGATGAGTGATATGGCCGCCAATACGACCGGCAACCACATGGTGGATCACTTGCGCATTATGGGGCTGGTGGAAATGGCCTATGATTTTGCCGTCAAGGTATTAGCCGAAAATGGCACCTTTGTTGCCAAAATCTTTCAAGGGGGAACCGAAAAAAAATTACTGGATAGAATGAAAGCTGATTTTAAATCTGTCAAACATGTAAAGCCTGAGGCCAGTCGCAAAGATTCATCCGAATTTTATGTCGTGGCTATGGGCTTTAAGGGGGGCAGATGAAGCCCGAAAATATTGAAAAAGCCATTCAAGAAGTCTTGGTGGAAATTGATTCATCCCGGCGCCCTGCCAACGAAATTTTAAATGCTTACACGCGGGCAAGACGTTATATCGGATCTAAGGACAGACGTGCTATTCAAGGGGGGGTGTGGGAGAATTTGCGGGCGCGTCCTTGGCCTGAATGGCTTGAAAAAGTCATTCCTGAAGCAGAAAGAAAAGCGTTGCACGGGGAAGCCCAAATTATCCTGCGTGCCAATGGGGATAGAAATGAAATACAAAAAGAGTTATTAGCGGAAGGGATTGAGACTGAACCCACAACATTATCACCCTGGGGGTTGATTTTGAAGAAAAGGATTCCTTTGGGGAGCTGTAAAGCCTATATGGCTGGTCGCGTGGAAGTGCAAGATGAAGGGTCGCAACTGGTGGCCTTGACAACAGGGATTAAGACCGGTGATACTGTGTTGGATTATTGTGCAGGCGCAGGCGGTAAAAGTCTGTGTTTCGCTGAAATGATGAATGGTATCGGGCGCATTGTTGCGCATGACATTTCCGAAAGAAGTTTAAACGAACTTAAAAAACGGGCAGAGCGCACGGGGATAAAAATTATTGAGATGACAAAAAAGCCGACAGGTACCTTTGATCATGTGGTGGTGGATGCCCCCTGCTCTGGGTCAGGCACTTGGCGCAGATGTCCTGATGCCCCTTTTAAATTAACCCCCGAACTTTTGCATGAAGTTCAAAAAAAACAAGCCAGTATTTTGGATAAAGCGTGTACTTTTGTGAAAGCAAAAGGGGTGTTGCATTATATGACTTGTTCGGTGATTGAATATGAAAATCAAGGGCAAATGCGCGCCTTTTTAAAACGCCACAAAGATTTTAAGTTAATCCATCACGAACAATGGACCCCCGCAAAACAGGGAACCGATGGTTTTTTCTTGGCCAGTTTCCAAAAGATTTAAAAAATCCCCACTTTAAGGTGGGGATTAAGTTTTATCTACTTCTTTGTCTTGATTGTTGAAAAGCTTGCGCCACAACTTGCAAACGTTTAAATCCCAGCGAAGAGACGCGACAAATCTGCTTTTTAGGATCCAAATTTGTATTGTTTTCGTATTCCTTCATGAAGTCCAAAGAGGCATCCGATAAAATCTGTGAGGTAGATTTATGGGGTTCTTTTTCACGACGTTCACGAATTTGATTTGGGGTTGGACGTTCATCCTTAATTCCAGAAGGAAAATAATGACGCATAAAGGAACGCCAAGCCATAGGCAGATTATCCTTAATTTCAGTGATTTCTGTATAGTTTTCCCTTTTTGTGGCTTCCATTTCTGTTTTATACCCAATGGATTTTAATAATCTTCTGAGATTTTCTTGATTTACAGCTATTTTTTCAGAGGGTAATTCTGTGTATTTCGGAAAAAGTCCAATCCCAGCTTCAGCTAATTTACGCCAAGGGAACAATACCCCTGGATCTGCTTTTCTGTCAGGGGCAATATCACTATGCCCAATCACGTTATGGGGTTTAATGTGATGGCGAGCAATAATACTTTTACATAATCTGATTAAACTATCCATTTGAGCATCAGTATATTCTGTGCTTGTTCCAAAGGTTGGGTTTTCCACTTCAATTCCGATGGAATGGGCATTGATGTTATCAGCACCCCCTTTGACCTGATCCCAAGAGGAAACACCGGCATGATAGGTGCGTTTGCTTTCATCAATACATTGCAAAATGGTTCCATCTTTATGGATGACATAATGGGCACCCATATTATTTTTATCTAAAACATTTTCAATATCTGGTTCAAAAGAACAATGAATAATCAATTGGTCAATTTCAACAGGGGCCTTTGTAGCGCGATTGATGCGTTCGTTCCAATGATCCTGATTTGTTTGTTCATCATTAATCAAAGGATGTTGAACAATCTTTATCCCTTTCATAAAGATATCATCTTCCGGGATATTCATTTGATGATTACCGTCGGTAAAACTTTTAAACATGTGATTCCTCCTCTTTTTGAATACAGGACTTATTATATCACAGTTTTTTTATTTGTCAAGTTTTTGTTTTTAACCATCTTCTAAATGAAGGAGAAACGAAATACAAATGGGAATAGCGATTAAGGCCGGACCCCAAGCGGCCAAGAATAACGGTAAGCTGGCATTTAATCCCATGACATTTGTGATACGTGAAAAGAAATAAAGTCCGAAACCTGTTCCCAATGCCGCTAAAACACGTAAGAAAATACCGCCACGACGATTAGAAGGGGGGAGGGTAAATAAAGCGGAAATTAACAACATAGCCACCAAAAAGAGTGGAAAAGCCGTCAATTCATAAAAATAGACTTCGTGTTGACGTGCTGAAAAACCCGCTTTTTTCAAGAATTTAATGAAGTGAGGAAAGCGCCAGAAAGACATGGTCTGAGGTTCATCAAACTTTTCAAGAAGACGTTCCAAAGTTAAAGTTGTTTCAAAAGAAATATCCTGTTGTTGAGTCGCTTGTTCTTGAACCGGATCAATGGTTAAGCTTTCTGGAATTTGTAAAAATCCCCCCTCTAAATGCGCCACAGGGGCTTCAATCTGAGAGCGGTAGACATCATCATCTGACAAATCCAAAACAGAGACATCCGTTAAAGAAATTCTTCCATCATTTTGATTAACCTGAGAAGCGCGTATAACCGAAGTGCCATTGGGCGTATTTTCACGCCACCAAAAGCCATCTTCCGTCCATTTAAAGGGGGAAGAACTGCTCATCCCAATACGTTCTTCCAATCTTTCATAACGACGTGCAGTACGAGAGGAAATAGGGCTGAAACCAAAAATATCCAACAGACCTAAGCAAAAAACTAATACACACAAAGGTCCTAATACATTCCACGCTGACATGCCAACCGCACGCATCACAATCAATTCTGATGATCGATTAAAGAGCAAAAAGAAAATCATTCCTGAAAGCAATACCACGAACGGGAAAATAATATGCATCATTTGAGGAGATTTTAACAAAGCCAAAGTCAAAACATCAAAAAAGGCGATATTTTCATGTTTGGCAGCTTGACGCAATAATTCCACCATATCGAATAAAAGAATAATAGCTGTCAACGTGATGAGTGTTGCCACAAAAATCGTCAAAAAACGCGAAAGTGTATAACGTGTTAAAATGTTTTTCATTCGTACTCCTTGGGCAGATTATACACCACTCCCCTAAAAAGTGCAAGGACAGAGAATTAAAAAAAGACTTGACAAAATAAAACTTTTGTTATATAATAGGGCTTATTGAAAGGGGTTTTATATGCAAAATAATCATTCTTTTTATCATCAAAATTCATCCGGTTTATTCGATCTGTCATTTTCAAGAGAAAATGTGGAACTTATTAGTTTTTCTGAATTTTTATCCAGATTATCCTTTCACGACCGCATCGATGCAATGATGAATAATAATATGTATTTAAAAGAAGTAGATTACTTTGAAAAAGAGGCAATGAAAATCGTTTCTGAATCCCAAAAAAAAGAAGGGAAAAAAGGATCTTTAAGTATTGAAATGAAAAAAAATATTCATAAATGCGCAATACATTCTTTTTTTAATGATTTTTTCCCAAAAGAATCAAGAACTGTTTTACGTAAATTAGATGATCAGAACGCCGTCTTTTCAAATGATGAAGCTAATTTAATGTACATATTGGTACGATTACCCGAAAAAGAACCTGATTTTTTTAGTTTTTGGTTCGGAAAAGAGGCTCATTTTTTTAAATTATTAGATAAAAATTTAACTTCTTGTGCTGATTTATTAGGGAAAAGTTTATATGAAAATCCACGAGATATTTTAAAATATGGCGTTGATTTAATGGAGGCCAATGTCAGCGATGAATTAAAAGTAACCGCAGATGCTTGGGTGACAAAATGGTTTAATAAAAAGCAAGCTGCTTTATTATATAATGAAAGCAACTTTAAAGAAAAGCTGATTGAATATTTAAGAAGAACCCCAACAAAGGCCAACAAACTTCTGGGAGAATTGGTTGATTCCTTACATAAAATGCCGGAGGATTTGCAAGAAAAAATTTGGCTAACTCTTTTTGAAAAAAGTCAAAGGGAACCTCAAATTATTAAAAATACCTGTGAATATATTCAACAATTTTTGAAACAAAATAATTCTGAAAAAAGCCATGATACCTTTTATCGTACTTTTCAAGCCAATCTGACAAAGGAAGAACGAGCAAAGATTTTAGGGCTTTTACCACAAAAAATGTTAAAAAAATATTGGGATCTTTTGTACCCCAAAAATCAAGATATTGTCTCTGATACCATTAATACCGAAAACGGAACAGATTTTTTGGGGTGGCATTTGTTACAGCAAGGTGTTTTAAAACCTGAACAGATGGTTCAAATTTTATCAAAAACAAATTTAGAAAAATTTGGGGAATTTTTCTTGGCCAGAAAAAAAATATTAAACCCGGATGTTTTTAAAAGTATGGCCAATAAATTGAGTGCATCCACTTATTATTTTTGGAAATGGGTCCGTTCCTTTAAGGAAACCTATGACTTTGAAAGAAATTTAGCACACATGTATCCAGAGCTATCCGAAAAAATTCGCAGTAATAAAATTTATTCCAAGGCTTTGGATAAAAATTTCAATTTAATATATCAGTTAGCTTGTTTAGGAGACACAGCTTCTTTATCAAATTTAAAGAAACAATTCCCCAGTGAAGTTTTTTGGCAATCTTTAATGCAAGAAAAAGAAAATCATGTTTCGGGTTTTTCTGCATTGTGCCATTTAGGCAAAAGAGGATTATTAAAATTGATCTCGGATTTACCTTTAGAAAAGCAAAAAGAATTATTTTTACAAAAAAACAGCCAAGGAAAGTCTGCCTTGGATGAGTGTAGTGGTAATTTTTTGCGTATGGTTCAAGAAAATATCTTTGATAAAAAGTATGTAAAAGAGGAAAAACAAGAACCTCTGCCCGAAAAGCAAGAAGAAAAACCTCAAGTCGTTGTATCTGAAGAATTAAGCGACAAAGCACGCTATCCCAGAACAATTATCAAAATACCCGCCTTTAAAAGTGATTTAGAGGATTATAAACTGACCAATCCGGAACTGTATGAAGAAGTGCAAGAGGCAATGAACGATTTATCCACCATGTCGAAAAAACGCATGCAAATGGAATTAAGAAACAGTTGGAAAAATCACAGAAAATTGCGTAAAACACCCTGTGCGGCAAAGGACATTCGCGGAAACAATTATCGATTGGGCTATGTGGTCAGCGGTGATACAGATAAAAATCAAGGGAAAATTGCCTTTTTATTTTTCTGGACTCATGAAGAGTACAATACAAAATTATGGAATAGTACCGAATTTTTGGTAAAGCAAGCCAATCAGATGATGGGAAATGCCTTTACGCCGAGCATTCCTGCATTGCCAAATCCAGGAAATAGCGGTCGATAATTATTGGTACCGAAGCGCTTCAATGGGGTCCAAACGCATGGCTTTACGGGCAGGAAGTGCGCCGGAAATAATCCCAACGATAATCGCCACGCTGGCCGAAATCACAACCGACCAAATAGAAATGGGGACATCGTAATCGTAAAGGCGTCCTGCGACTTGGGATAAAACAACGCCCAGAATCATCCCGACAAAACTGCCAATAAATGAAATCAAAATGGCTTCTGCCAAGAATTGCACCATAATCCAGCGATTAGGGGCCCCAAGGGCTTTACGCGTCCCGATTTCGCGCGTGCGTTCGGTGACAGACACCAGCATCATGTTCATAATGCCGATGGAACCAACCACTAAAGAAATAGAAGCGATGGCCGCCAACAGCATAGAAAGAATAAAGCCGATTTGACGCACCTTTTCCACCATATCTGTCATCAAGTGAAGTGAAAAGTCGTTCTCTGTTCCTTCCTTTAAGTGATGGCGAGCGCGCAGTTGATATTCAATCCGGCGTGATACCGTTTCCATTTTATCTTCTTGAGTCACTTTCACAAAGGCAATATCCGCATATTGGGGACGGTTGGAGCCCTTCAAGCGTTGGCGCACCGTTGTGACAGGCATCATGACAATATTGTCTTGGTCATCCCCCATCAGGTTATCCCCTTTTTCCTTCAAAACACCAATCACCGTAAAGGGTTTGCCTTTCAAGCGCAGGGTCTTACCTATCGGATTTTGAAGACCAAAAAGTTCATCCACCACCGTTTGACCGATCAAGACATAGGGCTTACCGGCTTTTACATCTTTTTCGGTAAAGGGAATGCCTGTTTCAATTTCCCAGTTGCCAACCTTTAAGTATTCCGGCGTTGTCCCGAAAATTTGAACGCCATAGTTATTATTACCAAAGACGGCCTGAGCTGCGGTCACAACCACATAAGAGGCCGTTTCCACATCCGGCAGCGAGCGCAAAGATTCCACATCGTCAAAGCTGGCGGTGGGCTTGCCCCTGCCCCCACGCACACCACCGCTCACCGTTTGGGCGGGTGCGATAATAATCAAGTTAGTGCCCATGGAATCAAATGTTTTTGTAATTTCGTTTTGTACCGTTTGGCCGGCTGCCACCATCATCACGACGGCAGCCACCCCTATCACAATTCCCAGCATCGTCAAAAATGAGCGCATTTTATAAGCAGAAATGGAAATCCAAGCTTCTTTTAAAATTTGAAAAATCATGGTTTATACTCCCCGCGCAAGCCATCATATTGAATTTGTCCATCCACAATCATAATCAAACGTTTGGCATAGTCGGCAATATCTTCTTCGTGGGTCACCAAAACAATGGTAATGCCTTGTTTATTGAGATCTGTGAACAGGTCCATAATTTCATTGGAAGTGCGCGTATCCAAGTTGCCGGTTGGTTCATCTGCAAAAATAATAGCAGGATCGTTCACCAAAGATCTGGCAATCGCAACCCGTTGTTGCATTCCCCCTGAAATTTGGGTCGGTAAGCGGTCTTCATAGCCCTTTAAGCCCACATGTTCCAGTAATTGGAAAGCCTTTTCACGGCGAGCTGAGGCCGACACATTTTGATAAATCAGAGGAAGGGATACATTATCCGCCAGTGTTCTTTTCATGAGTAAATTAAAGTTTTGAAACACAAAGCCAATGCGCTTCCCCCGAATCTTAGCCATATCGGCATCAGATAGATTTGCGACATTTTGACCTTCCAATAAATATTCGCCTGAAGTCGGCCGATCCAAGCAGCCCAAGATATTCATGAGCGTGGATTTACCCGACCCCGAATGCCCCATAATCGCCACAAATTCGCCCGAATGAATCGTAAAGTTCACATGCTTTAAGACGCTTTGGCTGGTACCCCCTGCCATAAAATAGGTCTTGCAAATATCCTTTACTTCAATGACGGTCGGGCTCATTTACGGCGTCCCTTTTCTTTGGCTTCCAAAATGACAGAATCGCCTTCGGATAGGCCTGATTTAATTTCAACATTTGTTAAATCCGCCAAACCTTTTTCAATAATAACAGGCTCTAACTTTTTATTTTTAAAGTGATAGACAACTGCTTGAGTAGGCCCTAAGTCCGCAATCTTTTGTGTTTCCATTTGGGCCTTGACTGCCCCCGAGGGCTTGTATTGAAGGGCCATGGCGGGTAAAGTCAGGACATCCAGCGCCTCTTGAATTTTAATATCCACTGAGGCTGTCATCCCCGGCAAAAGTTTGCGAGAAGAATTATCCACCTGAATCACCACCGTGTACATCACCACGTTTTGTTCTTCGGTAGGGGAGAGGCGAATTTGTTCCACTGTGCCATCAAAAACATCATTAGGGTAAGCGTCCACCGTAAAAGTAACAGGCATATGGGCGGTAATCATACCAATATCGGCTTCAGCAATGTTGGCCTCAATTTGCATTTTGGTGAGGTCCTCGGCAATCTTGAACATGGTCGGCGTGGAAAAGCTGGCCGCCACGGTTTGCCCCTGCTCCACTTCCTTGGAAATCACGGTGCCTGCCACAGGGGAAGT
>DFKU01000077.1:11009-18616 GCA_002373615.1 Alphaproteobacteria bacterium UBA3637
CTCAAAACATTGGCTTTGGCGGTTTCAAGGGCGATTTCGGCCTCCTCAAAAGTTGTTTTAGCAATCAATTTTTCATCATAAAGTTGTTTAGTGCGTTTATAATTCAGCTCTTCAATTTTTTGTTTGGCTTTGGCCAAATCCAGTTGTGCTTGGGCATCATTCAGGTTTTCCTGCAATACGGACATATCCAAGCGTGCTAAGACCTGATCTTTTTGAACCTCATCATTGTAATCGGCCAAAACTTCCTCAATAATACCGGAGACTTGCGTTCCGACGCTGACTGTGTTGATGGGCTGAATTTTACCGGAGGCGGTGACAGAATAAACCACATTTCCTTTTTCAACTTTCACCATCTCAAAATCAGATTCTTTTAAGGATTTTACACCTTTTGGTGCAAAAATTTTCCACGCCCCAAAGGCGATTAAAGTCACAGCACAAACACCAATAATGATTTTCTTTTTACTCATCAGTTCCCCTTTCGTTTAAGGGTATTTTAGCGCGATTTTTTCACTTTCGTCAAGGGAAATTTAAATTTGATTGAAAAAAAACGTGAAGCATGTTATAATAAACCAAAAGGAGAAAGCCATGAAAAAACCACAGAATCAAAGACAGCAACGCGTTTCCAGTGAAATTCAGCGCGTCATTGCCGATATGTTGATGAGAAATGATTTATTTATTAAAGGCTTAAAAGCGCCTTACTTAATGATTACAGAAGTGCAAGTCGCCCCTGATTTTTCCTACACGGATATTTATGTGAGGGCAATTCCCCCCGTGGATACCGAGGAACAATTGGCATTACTGACCGAACATAAAGGCGCTTTTCGTAAAAAAATCGGGGAAAAAGTGCGTTTGCGTATTGTGCCGGAAGTACGCTTTCGTGCCGACACACGCTTTGAACAAGATCAGCACATTGCCGATATTTTGAATTCCCCCAGAGTAAAGGCCGACATTGACAAATATAAAGAATGACTTAAATGGTTGGTTAGTTATTGATAAGCCCAGAGGCATCAGCTCAGCGGCTGTGGTGGGCAAAATAAAGCACTTATTACATCCCACAAAAATCGGGCACGCAGGGACCTTGGACCCTTTGGCAACGGGGGTATTACCGATTGCTTTTGGAAAAGCCACGCGCCTAATTCCGTTTGTGATGGATGACACAAAAACTTATGAATTTGACATTAAATGGGGTGTGGAAACGGATACAGATGATTTAGCAGGCAGTGAAGTGACGAATTCTGATAAACGCCCAACAAAAAAAGAAATTTTAAGTGTTTTACCAAAATTTAAGGGGGAAATCACGCAAACGCCAAGTCCCTATTCTGCCATAAAAGTCGGAGGAAAAAGGGCCTATGAATTGGCGCGCCTGGGGGAAGAAGTCAAAATCCCAGAACGCATTATCAACATCCATAAATTAGAGTTGATTAAAAATACGAGAGCAGCTGCTTCCTTTGTGACAGAGGTTAGCAAAGGCACTTATATCCGCACTTTGGCGCATGATATGGCGCATATACTGGGAACCGTGGGGGTGGTGACAAGGTTGCATCGTGTACAAGATGGGCCTTTTGAAATTTCTCAGGCTGTCACGTTAGAGGATGAGTTAAAGATTTTACCAATGGAATGCGTGTTGGGAAAGATTCAAAAATTGGTTGTTTCGTCCGAAATGGCTGAACGCATTTGTCATGGTCAACGAATTAAGGATAAGAATTTAGTAAATGGCTTAAAAGTAAATACCCCTGTTGCCATTTGGTGTAAGGAAAAAGTTATCGCCATTATGCGGGTTAAAGGGGATGTTTTGCACCCTGATTGCATTTTAATTTAAAAAAGTATTGCTTTTTAAAAAAATTTAAAATAAAGTAGTGGGGCAAGGTGTTTAGCAGTGGTGCCACCTTGTGGGACGTAGAACTCCCTAATTTTAGTGTTTTTTGGGTGAAGATTTCTCCCAGAATTAGTTCCCAGCTATTTGGCTGGATGACGGCAGAATAAGGCCGTCGGCTGAATATGCCGTACTATTTTCGCTAAAATTATAGGTTCTAACGTCCAGTCGCTAAAGCATCACGGCGATTTTTTAAACGAAAGAACCAAAAATGAATAAAATAAACTTATTAAAATGTGAAAAAAATGTAAACTTAAATCAACATGTCATTTCCTGCCTGTCCGGAAATCCGGCAGAATGTAAATCGTTATTGAATATCATGCCGCTGGATTCTCGGGTCAAGCCCGAGAATGACAAAGAGGTGGGGCGCTCGATGGTTGAAATGTTGGGTGTGCTGGCCGTGATGGGGGTATTGTCCGTCGCGGGCATTGCAGGGTATAATACAGCCATGCAATCATACCGCACCAATGAAATCTTAAATGCCACCAGTATGTTTTATGTATTGGCGATGAGTCAGAATCAAGGCAATGGTCCATCAGGAAAAATTACTTATTCTGCCATTGGTGGCACAAATCCGTCAGGAGTATCATCTTTGGAATATGAAAATAATGCGATTACCATTACTTTTAATGATGCCAAAGATTGTACCATGGCGAAAAACAAGTTAGGGGATAAAGCCAGTGGAGAATGTCCGACATTGACCGTCAGTTTCGGGGAAATAGCTGAAGAGGAAGCTTCTCTACCTGAAATTGATAGTGAAGTCGCTGCTTGTATATCTGAACGGCCTGGGGCATTTCAAGACATAAAAACGCATGGTTATACGACTGATGATATTAAAGACTGTTTAAAAACTCATTCATGTATTTGTTGTGACTGTATTTTTGATTTTGAGAACGGCCCAGGAGCAGCAGCATGTTTAACTGCGGAATTCTGTTAATAAATTCCATCCGTAAATTATTTATAATAAATAACAAAAAACGCCAGTTTATGACTGGCGTTTTGCTTTTTTTAGTGGCTTATTACGCCAATTGTTTCAGGGCTGATTTGCCGGGGTAGACGGCACGATCACCCAATTCTTCTTCAATACGAATCAATTGATTGTATTTGGCCAAGCGGTCAGAACGGGAGAGTGATCCTGTTTTAATTTGACCGGCACCGGTTGCCACCACGATATCAGCGATTGTGGCATCTTCGGTTTCACCTGAACGGTGGGACACAACAGCGGTGTAGCCCGCTTTATGAGCCATATCAATGGCGTTCAATGTTTCGGTCAATGATCCGATTTGGTTCACTTTGATCAAAATGGAGTTGGCAATTTTCTTTTCAATCCCCATTTCCAAACGCTTGGTGTTGGTTACGAACAAGTCATCGCCCACCAATTGAATCTTGCCCCCCAAACGGTCGGTCAACATCTTCCAGCCTTCCCAATCGTCTTCGGCCATACCGTCTTCCAAAGACACGATGGGGAATTCATTAGCCAATTCTTCATAGTAGCCCACCAATTCAGCATTGGTAAAGACTTTGCCTTCGCCCTTCATGTTGTATTTACCGTCTTCATAGAATTCACTGGAAGCGGCATCCAAAGCGATACAAACATCTTGACCGGGTTTATAGCCTGCGGATTCAATGGATTTCACGATGAAAGCCAAAGCTTCTTTGGCAGAGGCAATGTTGGGTGCAAAGCCCCCTTCATCACCCACGTTGGTGTTCATACCGGCAGCCTTTAAATTCTTTTTCAAAGCTTGGAAAACTTCGGCACCCATACGGATAGCATCACGGCAGGTTTTTGCGCCCACTGGCATAATCATAAATTCTTGAATATCAATGGGGTTGTCAGCATGCTTACCACCGTTCAAAATGTTCATCATTGGCACGGGCAAAATGTGTGCTTCTTCGCCACCCAAATAACGATAGAGGGGCAATTTGCTACTCACAGCAGCAGCTTTCGCCACAGCTAAAGAAATGCCCAAAATGGCATTGGCACCGCAACGCCCTTTGTTGGGGGTTCCATCAACAGCAATCATTTTTTCATCAATGGCGGCTTGTTCGGTGGCTTCCATGCCGATGACAGCTGCCGCGAGTTCTGTATTGGCGGCATTCACGGCCTTCAAAACGCCTTTCCCGTTAAAGCGAGTAGCATCACCATCGCGCAGTTCCACTGCTTCATGGACACCGGTGGAGGCACCACTTGGCACCGCGGCCCGTCCAAAAGATCCATCTTCCAACAAAACATCCACTTCAACGGTAGGTGTTCCGCGGGAATCCAAAATTTCACGTGCTTTTACTGATTTAATTTTGCTCATTTTTGTTTCCTTTCTGTTATGAGTCTTGTTAATAATAGTTTTGCTCTCAGGTATTAAAATTTAAATTATCTAAATTCTTCGCAATCAACGCTCATCATTAAAATAATTTTTAAATTTTAGTTCCTTTCTGTTAAATTTTAAGCAAATGTTAATGGTGTGTATTGTGACGCATTTTATAAAAAAAAGCAAGAGTTATCTGAAATTATAATCCAATACGCTCTTTTTACGCAAAAAAGGCGCTAATAATCTGGGCATCTTGACACGTCGTTCAAACTGTTTTCTTTCTTTTTCTGAAGCACCAAGACAATAAATTCTTAATCCGTTAGAAATTCTGTTTTCACAATTTGTGTCTTGAAAAAATTCCTTTCTTTTTTCTTCAGAAAGAAAACGACCACCGTATTTAGGAAAGGCATAATAATGCCCCCTTAACTTGTAAAATAAATTTTTCATCAATATATTACGAAAGCTTTCCCGCTCATCCACAGAGCATCCCGGAATATTTTGTGGATTTTCACGGTCATATAAAATCGCACAATTTTTAATTTCACGTAAAAATATGGCTTTATCTTTCAGCTTTAAAACACGCATTTCATCAGCCAATAATTTCAGTTCTTTTTTCATTGTTAACCTTTTCTATGATTATCGTGAACTTCGATGTGTTTTCAGCAAATAGGCCAATTTTTCCACAGGATTTGCAGGTCTTAATACCTTTTTACGAAAACTTTCTCTCTCTTCATCAGAGGCTATCCCATAAGCTATAATCCCCGCATAAAGAGCTTCAAATTTTTTATGAGCAAGCACATCCTTTAAGGTTGCCTGAGAAGCAAACTCCGGTTGTGTATAGGGAGTTCCTTCTATTGCACAATACATTTGTGTAGCAATTCGATGAGGGAAAAATAAATCCTCTGACTCACGCACTTGACAGTCCTGAGCGTAATCATCCAATTCATATAAAAATTTATTTTTTTCTTGCCTTCTTAAAACACGCAGTTTAGCTGCTAATTTTGCTAAATTTTGTTTTTCAATCATTGTTGTCCCTTCTTTATTAAGTTATCCAAAGCGCGGAGACGTGTCAGAACGGATTCCATATCCTTTAGGGGAATCATGTTGGGGCCATCACTGGGCGCTGTATCGGGTGTTTCGTGTGTTTCAATAAAGATACCCGCTATTCCCGTTGTAATAGCGGCATTTGCCAAGATGGGCGCAAATTCACGTTGTCCGCCACTGGCACCCCCTAGCCCGCCGGGTTGTTGAACAGAGTGTGTTGCATCAAAGATAACAGGGTAGCCCGTTTGCTTCATTTGTGGAAGTGAACGCATATCCACCACCAATGTATTATAACCAAAGGAAGTACCGCGTTCGGTCAACATAATTTTGTTATTGCCGGTGCTTTCAATTTTAGCCACCACATTTTTCATATCCCACGGAGCCAAAAATTGACCCTTTTTAACATTGATGGCACGCCCTGTTTTACCTGCGGCCAGTAATAAGTCCGTTTGACGACACAGAAAAGCCGGGATTTGAAGAACATCCACCACTTCGCCTGCCACCGCGCATTGATAGGGTTCATGGACATCGGTTAAACAAGCGCAGCCCACTTTTTCTTTAATGTCCGCAAAGGCCTGAATCCCGGCGCTGAGCCCCATACCGCGAATGCCATTCACGCTGGTACGGTTGGCTTTATCAAAGGAAGCCTTAAAAATAAAAGGGATCCCCAATTTTTGGGTGAGTTCTTTTAGGGCTAAAGCCATTTCCATCCCATGAGAGGCTGATTCCATTTGGCAGGGACCAGCAATCAATGTGAAAGGCGCCTCATTGGAAATGAGGAGATTTTTTACCCGAACTTCTGTCATGGTTTATTCCTTTACAGGTGTTTCCACTGGCGTTTCGGTTGCCACAGGCACCAAAGAAACTGTTTCAGGGCGAGTGGCATTTTTGGCCATAATCACCAAAGTTAAACTGGTACACACAAAAGCTGTAAAAAAGTATTTGGTGAGTTTACTGAGCAAGTTGCCCGTTTGGCGGGAAGTCAAAAAATTGGCTGCGCTGTTATTGCCCCCAAGACCACCCAATCCGCCTTCCGAGCGTTGCAATAAAACCAACACCGTAATACCGAATGCCAGCATAATATGAATGACTAAAATAAATGAATACATGATTACCTCCTTATTTAACAGCTTCTGCAATGGCAAAAAACGAATCGGCCTTTAAACTGGCGCCACCAATTAAAGCCCCATCCACATTTTCAACATTGAGTAATTCTTTGGCATTTTCAGGTTTGACAGAGCCACCATACAAAATGCGCATTTTATCAGCCACATCAGTCCCTAAAACTTTAGCCAATTCATCACGCACCGCTGCATGAATTTCAGCGACATCAGCTGTGGTTGGCACTTTTCCCGTACCGATAGCCCAAACGGGTTCGTAAGCAATGACGCAATTATCGGCGGTGGCTTCAGTTGGCACACATTCGCGTGTTTGTGTGCGCACCACTTCCACGGCCTTTCCTGCTTCACGTTCAGCCAAAGTTTCACCGATACAAATAACAGTTGTGAGGCCTGCACTGATAGCGTTCAGGGCTTTTTGTTTAACAATAGCATTTGTTTCATGATGGTATTGACGGCGTTCAGAGTGGCCAACCAGTGTCCAAGTTGCCCCTAAATCCTTAACCATTGTTGCGGAAATATCGCCCGTAAAAGCGCCATTGGGCTTTGTGGTTTCGGCCACATCTTGCGCGCCCACAAAAACATTATCGTGGGGAAGTTCTGCCACAAAACCCAGTACATTCATCGGGGGGCAGACCAACATATCAAAGGGCATATCGGGGGTGGCTTTTGTGAAAATAGCGCTTGCCAACGCCTTTGCATCAGCCTTTAGGCCATTCATTTTCCAATTTCCTGCAATCAATTTTTTACGCATTTTAAGACTCCTTGTTATATTTATAAAGAATAACTCTCTTTTAGCATAAAATGGGAAAAATATCAAGTTTTTAATTTTTCTGTTGCATTTAAAAAAAGAATATGTCTATAATGGGTTTGTCTGAATTGTCCGTTCAGACGTGGGTTCGTGACCCATACTCTAGGGGCAAAGGGAACTTAAATTCCCTGGTTGGGCATTCACTACCATTTGGGGTGGATGCTTACCGAATAGGGGCGTCTGCCTGAATAGGTAAGACTATTTCCTTAGAGTATAGTTACGAACATCCACTCACTGAAACAGTGAGTATTTGTTTAATTATAAGAGAAAGGTAAAAAATGAAAACAAATAATTTTAATAATTTAAAAACAACATGTCATACCCGACCCAATCGGGTATCCAGAGGAATGATATTCAATAATAAAGAATTAGCATCTGCTGGATCCTCGGGTCGCGCTAACGCTGCCCCAAGGATGACAAAAAATAAACAATACGCTGCCCCAAGGATGACAGAG
>DFKU01000018.1 GCA_002373615.1 Alphaproteobacteria bacterium UBA3637
ATGAGTGTGTGGGAAAAGGATGGCGTCAAGACGATTCGCCCCGAATCAGGGGATATGGGTGGAACAATGCGATTGGGGGCCTATCCTTGCGTGTTGAAGGAAGGATCTTTGGCCGAAAAATTGTATGGCGCCCGTGAGATCAGTGAACGCCACCGGCACAGATATGAAATGGATATCCATTTTGAAGCAGAACTGGCCGACAAGGGCGTTGTTATTTCGGGGAAATCACCGGATGGATTATTGCCCGAGATTATTGAAATCCCAGAACATCCGTTTTTTATTGCAGGACAATTTCATCCGGAATTTAAGTCCAAACCTTTTGCGCCCCACCCCCTCTTCCAAGGGTTCATTCGGGCCGCTTTGGAAAAGAAAGAATAAAAATTCCCCGCAAAACGAGGAAGAAAAATTTAAAAAGCGGATTTTTTAATCCGCTTTTAATTTATTCTTGGGCAGGTTCTTGTTGAATTTCCTGAGCTGGTTCAGGGGGCGTTTCCACCAAAGTCGGGCGAATAATTTTAACCTTTTGACGCGCCCGTTCTTGAGCCAAAATTTCAGGAACCTTCTTTTCAACCGCGATACGTTGCATTTGTTCACGCACCTGTTCAAAGGCAGGGGGCTGTGTAGGACGACGATCTTCCACCTGAATAATGTGCCACCCATAAGCGGTTTTTACAGGGCCAGACAGTTCCCCTTTCTTCATGGAAAAGACAGCCTCGGCAAATTCGGGAATCATCATTTCACGCGTAAAATAGCCCAAATCCCCTTGAGGCGCATTTTTATCGATTGATTTTTGATCAGCCAACAAGCCGAAATCGGCCCCAGCCTTTAATTGAATCAAGATGTCTTGAGCCTGTTTTTCTGTCAGCACCAATATGTGGCGGGCGTGAATTTCTTCCTCGGGCTTAAAGTTTTTCACTTCTTCCTCATAGGCCGCACGAATATCCGCCTCAGTCAAGGCGTTTTCCATTTCCTTGGCCAAATAGGCTTGTGCAACAATTTGATCAGAGGCCATTTTTATCATCTTTTTGATTTGAGGATCCTCAGGAATATTATAACGTTTTGCCCCATTTGAGATGATTTTATCATTGATCATCATTTCCAAAATATTGGGATAGACCTGTTCAAAAGGAACTTCGGCCAATTGCGGCACCTCCGCCACAAAAATTTTTACTTCATCCAAGCTGATTTCCTCATTCCCAATTGTTGCCACCACATTTTTCTTATGCTTTTGTTGCTGAAGTGGCAAAACAATATGCACAGGCCGATTTAAAAAGTAATTGTTATAAATTTCAAAGACTCGGAAAAAGAGATAACTCCAAATAAAAATATCCAAAACAAACAAAAAAGAAGCCCAGAAAATACTGCTCCATGCAATTTTTACCGTAATAGGTTCCGTTGATACAGGCAATTGAATGGGTTTTACCACCACAGCTTGTGAAGTTTCTTTTTGTTTTATCTTTTTTGTATTTGTTTTTTTTATCATAATCTCCCCCTTTTTTTAAGACGATAAAACTATAAAACCTTTTTTCGAAAAATACAAGAACTTTTTAATCTTTTTTTTCGGATAGGCGAACACGACGTGACAATTCTTCCAAAAAACTGTAGGCCAATGTAGGATGCAAAGCCATAACACGATACAATTGTTCCGAAGAAATACGCAAAACACATGTTTTTTCTTTTGCCTTGATTGAGCCTGGCAAATTGGCAGGGCTAAAAACAGTCGTTTCCCCAATCAGTTGGCGTGGACCAAATTCCTGAAGAATTTTTTTATTTTTCGACATTTCCAAAAGGCCAGATAAAACGACATATAAAAAGTGATTTTCTTCATCAGCTTCCAATAAGGTTTCACCTGATTTTAAAAGATGTTCTTCAGCAACGGAAATCAAATCTGACAAAGCCAGTTCTGAGGCCTTTTCAAACAAAGCTACATTTTTTAATACCAATACTTTTTCATAGGTAATCATTTTTCCTCCTGTGATTTATGTAATCGTCTAATACCAAATTCTTGGGGACCTTTTTAAGTTGCATTTCCAAATATTCTTCCTGTTGTTTTTCACCCCATTCAGAATGCGATAAAAGATATAAAGCCGCCTCAAGGACAACCGAAGAAGAACATGAAAAAACTTTGTTGAGAACTGCATTCAAGTCTGTTTCGTTCCCTTTTTGAAGTCCATATAAAGCTGCTGCAATCATCCATCGATCAACGGGAATATCCGGGGTTAAGATAATTTGTTTAAATAAGCTTTCCGCCTGTTCTGTATCTACAGATACTTTTTCAATTTCTATTTCAGATACAGGGGCCAACAAGATAGGACGGATTTCGCGATACAACTTTGAGGGCAATAGGTCTTGTAAAATACCACTGGCACTGACAAATTTTTGAGAAGAAGATCCGCGTAAAATTTGAACTGCCCCACGCACAAGGTCGTTTGGTTTCAACAAAATCAATTGATCTAAAATCAATCCGCGTATATCCTGACACATTTCTTTAAACGAATGGCGCAAAAAGGCAAAAGAATCCCCTAAGGCTGGCACTGGCGCAGACTGAAACATCGATATGTTTTTGTTAAGCTTATGCCACCAAATCACATCCTGTTTTAACCCTTTAAGTAAAATTTTTTTACGAGATCTGGCTACCCAGGTGATTTTTGAATTTAACACAGCATTAAAAATTTCACGACGCATTTTGATATCAGGGATGTACAAATTTCTGAGTAAGACTTGCTTTCCTTCCCCGCTGGGCAGTAACCCTAAAAATTGAATTAAGATTTTACGTCTTGTCAATGGAACATTGGGGTTAGAGAGCATTTTTTCCAAAGGAGGAAAAGCCTTTTTGCCATAAAGGGAAAGAGCCTGAAGCGCTTCTTCTTGTAAGTCCGGATTATCCAAACTTTGAAAAACAAAATTCAGTGTTTGAACATGACCAATCTTCCCCGCCACCAAAAGGGCAGAACGCACAACTTCCAAGTGGGAATTTTGCAGAAGAGGTGTGACCAAACGGACCAAGCCCTCTTGTGGCACTTTATCAATAATCATTAAGGCCTTTAAATTGTCTTCCTTATGGGGACTTTTTACCATCTGTTGCAATCCATCCATGGCCAACAGGGCACATTCCCCCCCTGATTGTAAAAAACCCATAATTGCCCCCAATTTGAGTTTTGAATCATCCAAATATTTGCCATATTTATGGTAGGTATTTTGGGGGGTATAATCTCCTTCCGCACGAATTAAAAAAGCCAACGCACGCGCGCGCACCATCGAATCTTTATCCTTTTGGAAAACTTGCCGAACAGAAGCTTGAATCTTATTCTTATAAAAATTGTGATGGTCCAACTTATCCAAAGCAAACAAACGAACTGATGGCAAAGGGTGGTTTAAAGACTTTAGTAATTGTTTTTTCAAACCAGGAAAATGCGCAACTTCCATCACGCGTAAAAAATAAACGACATCTTGAAAAGTATCACTTTCTGTTCCTTGGCGCACGCGACGAATCAACCAATCTGAGGCCAACATCAAAGGCCCTCCACACCACAGACGCATTTTAAAAATACGGGAAAGAAGGTGGCTGTATAAAATAACAGAAATCCCCATCAATCCCATCAATAAAAGAGCAGTCATGGCCAATAAGGGGGCCAGCCAAATTTTGGGGAGCGTTAAAACAAAAGCCCCCACCAAAACAAAGCCTAATGGTTCCATTAACATTTGACGAAGCTTGCGCAAACGTATTCCCTGCCCAAAAGTAAGAGGACGTGGCAATAAGCTTAAATACGGAATCCAATAAAAATACCCGCAAATCCATGAAAGAACTACCCCAAAATATAAAAGCCATGAAAGTCCCAAAAAAGATCCTTCCGCCAAAAAGAAGAACCCTAATCCTAACGCCATCAGCCCACAAACTGTGGTGTATAAAAATCGTGTTTGAGAAAGCAAAGCCAATGCTAAAAAGCCAAAAGCACCACAAAACATCCAAATTTTAGACAACACATTGAATACATTTTCTGACGTTAAATTTTGATATAAAAGGTAATCCCCCAAAACACGCGCAGTAGTATAAGTAAAGGCAAGCGTCAAGATGCAATCAATCATTTTTTGTTCGGAGGAATCTTGAACCCCCCCTGACTTACGTACAAAAGTTTCACTGGGCTGAGGTAAAAGCCAAACCAAAATTTTCATAACCACAGTTAAAGCAATTAATAAATAAATGGTAAATTGAAGGGCTCCCTTTGCGGTCCAATCGGAGTGTGATAAAAGGTAACCTCCAAAGAAAAAACCAAAGAGTGATGCCCCCAAAACTCCCATATACTTTAAAGAACTGAGCTTTAATAAAATAAAGCGCCCCGCAATTGTCCAAAAAGACATGGCAAGCATTACCGGCATCAAATATTTATAAACCATTAAAGCATTTGCTGGAATCACAGAATCAGAAAAACTTTCAGCGGCCTTTAATAAGCCAAATAAAACCAATGTTAAAAAAGCCGTCAAGGGAACGCCACCATACCCATGACGACGATCCAATTTTACGGTAATGGATCCCACAAAAACGGAACATATACCGACAATTAAAAAATCAAGTCCCAATGCATGAAAGGTATTTTTTTGAATGAACTGACTGACAATTCCTACTTCCAAAAAAGTCGTCGCCATTCCCAGTAAAAAGGCCCCCAGTGAAAGAAGGGATAAGCGACGCCAAATGGTAAAATTAAGGCGTGAAGCTTTTCTTAAAGCTTGATGCATATCAATCATTGTACATTCTCCAATAAAGCATTGACGTAATCAGGGGCGGTAAAGGATTGCAAATCGTCCACGCTTTCCCCTACCCCCAGTGCATAGATAGGTAAGCGAAAGCTATCCGCCAGCGCCACCAAAACACCGCCTTTGGCTGAGCCATCCAACTTGGTCATGATAAGCCCTGTCAGTGGAGTAGCTTCCCCAAACAATTTCACCTGCGATAAGATGTTTTGACCTGAGGTGCCATCCAAAACAAGAATTGTTTCTTGGGGGGTATTTTCATAATGCTTTTGAATGACGCGCCGAATTTTAGAAAGCTCCCCCATCAAATCCGTTTTATTTTGAAGACGGCCTGCGGTATCAATAAAAAGAATATCCACTGGATTTTTCTTTAAGTCTTCCAAACTTTTATACACAAGGGCTGCCGGATCTTCGTTGGGATCACCGATAAAAATAGGACATTGAGTGCGCTCTGCCCAACGGCTTAATTGTTCTGAGGCACCTGCGCGGAAAGTGTCAGCCGCAATCATGGCAACAGAATACCCTTGATTTTTATATTGATGTGCCAATTTGCCAATCGTGGTTGTTTTGCCTGCCCCATTGACCCCTGCCATTAAAATGATAAAAGGAATATCAGATTTTTTAATTTCCAAAGGTTTAGCAACAGGTGTCAGTTTTTGAATTAGAATATCAGAAAGCTTTTGTTTGATATTTTCAGACTTTTCTTTTTTTAGAAGGCTGGTGAGTTCAGTAGCCATTTTAACGCCCATGTCAGTTGTTATCAAAGCTTCTTCCAAAGAATCCAAATCGGCAACAGTTGCACTTGAAAAGCGCGTTGCTGTTTTCTTCATCCCCTGTTTTAATTTATCCAACCAACCCATTTTCGTTATATCCTTTAATCGTAAGAGTGACAATATCGCCTTGTTCGGCTTTTTTTGTTAATATAACAGGTAAATAATTTTCTGTCCAGCCCTTTTTATCAGATTCCACCAAAAGGGAAACTTTTTTACCCTGCATTTTTTGATAGAGTTTTTGGGTAAGGTCTTGCCCCAAATCACGTAAAATCTTAGCACGCTTTTTGCGTTCCATCACGGGAACAATGGGTTTTAATTTTATGGCAGCCGTTCCTGGGCGTTCAGAATAAGGAAAGACATGTAAATGTGTAATATTTCCACGTTTTACCAAATCCACTGTGTTTTGAAATTGTTCGTCTGTTTCCCCAGGGAATCCCGTAATTAAATCGGCCCCGAAAGTGGCGTTGGGGCGCACTTTTTTAAGGGCTTTGATGAGTGCTAAAACTTCCCCACGCGTATGACGACGCCCCATGCGGTGCAAAACTGTATCATCCCCTGATTGAATGGAAAAATGAAAGTAAGGCATAATTTGTGGAAAATCTTTGACCAGTTCCACAAAGTCATCTTTTAAGGGCGCAGGATCCAAGGAACCAAAGCGCAGGCGTTTGATTTCGGGCACTTGTTCCAATAAAAGGCGTACCACACGACAAAAGCCGTCGGGATGCGATACGATATCTGCGCCCGTCAGCACAATTTCATTAAAACCATTTTGGGTAAAGGTACGGGCTTGTTCAATGATTTGAGAAACAGAAAGCCCCCTGTTTTTGCCACGCGCCAACCGCACAATACAAAATGTGCAATGATGATCACAGCCTTGTTGAATTTGTAAAAACGCACGCGTACGCCCTTCAAAATGCGAAATAATGGGCAAAGTTAAATCATCTTGAATATCATCCACGGCCAAAGGAATTGTTCCCTTTAACAGGGCTTCTTGAAGTTTTTCACGATTCCCTAAAACGCGATCCACCTCGGGCATATCCTGATAAGCCTGAGGGTTTAATTGAACAGCACAACCCGTGGCAACAATGGTAGCATTGGGGTATTCACGACGCGCACGACGAATGGCTTGTCGCCCCTGACGTTCAGCCTCAGCCGTTACCGCACAGGTATTCACAATCACCACATCCGCGAACTCTGGCAATTTTTCAGCCATGACCGCTGATTCAAAGGTATTCATCCGACAACCGAACGTGATAATCTTCATTTGTGCTTTTTCCTTTTAACAGGGGCTGTTTTCTTGACCGGAGTATAGCTGATGCGCAATTTTTTTATCCGACGCGAGGCCAATTCCAGCACTTGAAATTTCACCCCGGAACTGTGCGTGATAATTTCCCCACGCGCCGGCAAGCGACCCGCCGTATAAAACACCAATCCCCCTACTGTATCCAAATCGGCCTCTTTATCTTTTTCGCTTAAAAATGCTCCTATTGTTTTTTCCAAATCGGTGAGTTTTACACGGGCATCTGATTCCACAACCGTTGGTGAAACACGGGTAATGGCAGGTGGTGTATCCAGTGCATCATGTTCATCCTCGATTTCACCCACAATTTCTTCCAGCAAATCTTCCAAGGTAATAAGGCCTGCTGTTCCGCCAAATTCATCCACGACCACACAGAGCTGCATACTTTTGGCCTGCATATCGCGCAGTAAATCCAACACATGAACAGAGGTTGGCACAAAGAGAACATTTTTATGCATTAAGTTTTCAATAGAAATATCTTTTTTCTGTAAAAGGGCGCAGAGTAAATCTTTGGTATGCAGGACACCCACAATATTATCCAAAGTTTTTTCATAGACAGGGATACGAGTAAATTTATCAGTCAAAATAATTTTCTTTAAGTCAGCGAGTTTTGCTGTCACAGAAATCGCGCTGATTTCCCCGCGCGGAATCAAAACGTCTTCGGCCCGAATATCCCGCAAGTGAAATAGGTTTTTCATGAGTAAAACTTCATCATCGGCAACCAACACCTCATCCCCGCGTTCTTCGCGTTGGTCCATAATTTCTTCCAGGGTTTCAATGGCCTCTTCTTCTTCGGGGTGTTTTTCAAAAAAAGATTTTATTTTATTTAACATGTTCACTCCTGATACGGATCGGGATAGCCCAATTTTTGCATGATTTTTGTTTCCAAGCGTTCCATCTTTGTCGCTTCTTTATCCGTCAGATGGTCATATTTTTGTAAATGCAAAGTCCCATGCACCAATAAGTGCGCCAAATGGGCCCGAAAAGATTTATGTTGTGCACGGGCTTCACGGGTCAAAACGCCATAGGCGACAACAATATCGCCCGCACATATTCCTTCATTTTCAAAGGAAAGAACATTGGTCGGTTTATCTTTACCGCGATAGTGTTTATTAAGTTGATGCACAAAATCATCGTCCGCCAAAACAACGGAAATTTCGGCTTCTTCTGCACCTTTCCAAGCTGATTCAACGATATGCCGGCAAAAAGAACGTGGGCAAATTAAACGCCAGAAACGTTTATCACGAATTTGAATGTCAACGACGGGCATTTTCTTTAGCCTTTTCTTGTTCATAGGCAAGCACTATTTTGGACACCAAACCATGGCGCACCACGTCTTTGTTGGTGAATTCCACAAAGGCAATTTCGGGCACTTTTTTCAAAATGCGTTCTGCTTCGGCAAGTCCCGAAACGCCCCCGCGCGGCAAGTCTGTTTGGGTTAAATCGCCATTGATAACCATACGGGACCCTTCCCCAAGACGCGTCAAAAACATCTTCATTTGCATGGGGGTTGTGTTTTGCGCTTCATCCAAAATAATCATGGCATGCGTCAAAGTCCGCCCTCGCATATAGGCCAAAGGGGCAATCTCAATTTCGCCGTTCGCAATTTTTTTGCCCACCACATCCCGTGGCAACATTTCATAAAGGGCATCATAAAGGGGTCTTAAGTACGGATCAATTTTTTCCTTTAAGTCGCCGGGCAGAAAGCCCAAATTTTCCCCGGCTTCCACTGCAGGACGCGTCAAAATAATTTTATCCACACGATTGGCCAGCATTTCATTCACCGCTTTTGCCACCGCTAAATAGGTTTTACCAGTTCCTGCCGGGCCCATGCCGAACACCATATCGTGCGTATTCATGGCTTCAATAAATTGGCTTTGAGTCGCCGTTCTGGGATTAATGTGCTTTAGGGTTGTTTTAAGGGTTAAATTTTCATTCATTTAAAAGCTCCTTTCTCTGTAAAAAAAGTGTAGCGGATTTTAAAAAAGAAAGCAAGAATTAAAAAAAGTATTGCTTTTTGATGAAAAGTGGATTAGGGTGAAAGAGCAAGGTGTTTAGCAGTGGTGCCACCTTGTGGGACGTAGAACTCCCGTTTTATACGCTCTGATTTTGTTCAGAGAAAGTAGTTTTTCCCAGCCTTTTGGCTGGATGACGGCAGAATAAGGCCGTCGGCTGAATATGCCGTACTATCTCGTATAAAATAGGTTCTAACGTCCAGTCGCTAAAGCATCACGGCGATTTTTTAAACGAAAGAACCAAAAATGAATAAAACAAACTTATTAAAATGCGAAAAAAATGTAAACTTAAATCAACATGTCATTTCCTGCCTGTTTAAAAATCCGGCAGAATGTAAATCATTACTGAATATCATGCCGCTGGATTCTCGGGTCAAGCCCGAGAATGACAAAGAGGTGGGGCGATCGATGGTCGAAATGCTGGGTGTGCTGGCGGTGATGGGCGTCTTGAGTGTTGCAGGGATAGCGGGCTATAATAATGCTATGAACAAACACCGCGCGAATGAACTCTTAAACGAAAGCTCTAAAAGAGCCGTTGTGATTGCTACACAAATCCTCTCCGGTAAAAGTGTTTCTTCCGATATGATCAATCAATTTGATAATAACGGAACCACCTTTACGGGGGTAGAAGAAGTTGGAACAAATCAATTTAAACTG
>DFKU01000019.1 GCA_002373615.1 Alphaproteobacteria bacterium UBA3637
ACCATTATCCGATCTTGTATATGGGGTTTTACCCGCTGGGCAACCACATGTTTTGTCTGTTTTAATTTCACCACCTTCACATTTTTGGCATTGACCAAGTCCAGAAATATTTGAATCATCTGCTTTTGTCCACGTACCTTTTGTATCATCACAGGCTTTACACGGATATTCCGATGCTGTTCCATCGCAAATTTTCTTACATCCAGTACCGGCACTGTTACATTCTGTACAACATTGGGTGCCACACACCTTCATTTCGTCAGAATTTATAAGTTCCCATTCTCCTTTTAAATCATTACACTTCTGACAGACATTACCTGCCCCCACGCATGTCTTTTTGCACTTCGAAGAATCAACCTCACTACACCCATTCGTGCAGCATTGTGTTCCGCACATTTCTTGACCCTCCGGGCAAACACAAGCCAATCCGTTCCATTCCTGTCCTACCGGGCAACAATGGTTTTGGGAACAAGTCAATCCTGTTCCTTTACAGTCGTCACAATCTTGTTGACGTGTACATTCCACACATTGACCGGAATCCTTATCACACACGGGTTGATCCTTATGACATACACGTGGTTCAACTAAACAGTAACCATCATCGGTTTCACAATACCCACATGCATTAACATCGTGACAACATTTTCCCCTTCCATCCTCTTTTTGTCCCCTGGGACAAGACCAACATTTGCCAGAATACCAATAACTGAAACCCGGCTTGGGACACCTATCCCCAAAAATAAGACCTGCCGTCCCTATGGTTGTCCCCGCGCAGATTTTATTGATGATGTTTTCACGCGTTATTGCTGTATCATTCCCCAGGAATTTTTTCAATTCATCCTTTTGCTCGGTGGTTAAAGTATCTGCATCAAAATCTTGCAACCATTTACGCCCAACGGCAACATAATCATTTCCTTCGCTTGGATCATAGTTATTCGTCGCCAAAACCGCATCATAATCCCCATTTTCCAACAAAGAGACACACGAATCACTCAATATTGAATTCACCACCACAGAAAATGCCTCTGTATTTTGAACATTTAATGAAACGCGTCCCTCATCCGCCGTATTCATTGTATAGGCATCGGACCGATCCGCCTCAGGATAAATTGTTTTAATGGCTACTTTTTCACCATCTGCATGAACAGGACGAACCTTATACCGCACCGCCAATTCAGAAATCTGCTTCACTGTCTGCTGTTTTTTATATTGATGGATTAAAAAGTGATATCCTGCCACGCCGGCCAGTAATAAAACAGCCATTACCACCAATACTGACAATGTTTCCAATAAACTACGTCCGGATTCTGATTTTATTTTACGCATATAATACCTCCTGTTAGAGTCTTTTTTCTTCTATTATACCCGTTCTTTTTTTATTTGCAACTTTTTTTTAAAAAAACTTGTTTTTTTTCAAAAATTGGGATATAATGGATAGCGTCAGGGCTCTCCTGAAGTCTGTTTTTTCCATTTTTTCGAGGTTAGATATGCAATTAAAAGATTTGAAACAAAAATCCCCAGCTGAATTATTGCGCCAAGCAGAAGAATTAGGTGTTGAAAATGCTGCCAGTTTGCGCACCCAAGATTTAATGTACGCCATTTTGAAACATTTAGCACAAACGGAAAATGCCCTTTATGCCGAGGGGGTTTTAGAAGTATTATCCGATGGCTTTGGCTTTTTACGTTCCCCAGAGGCAAACTATTTAGCCGGACCTGATGACATTTATGTTTCCCCCAGTCATATTAAAAAATGGGGACTGCGTACTGGGGATACCCTGTCTGGTGAAATTTGCGCCCCGAACGGAAATGAAAAATATTTTTCTTTAAAAACAATCGATACTGTCAATTTTGTAAATCCCGAAGAATTACGCTATCGTGTCAATTTCGATGATTTAACACCTCTTTATCCACAAGAGCCCATTACAATGGAACATGAACCAACTTCCATAGAGGATCAAAAAGATTTAACCCCCAGAATTATTGATTTGATTTGTCCCCAAGGCAAGGGTCAACGCAGCCTGATTGTTGCACCGCCGCGCACTGGGAAAACAGTCATGTTAAAAAATATTGCCCATGCAATTACAGCCAATTATCCCAAAGCGCATTTAATTATGTTGTTAATTGATGAGCGCCCAGAAGAAGTGACTGATATGATTCGATCGGTAAAAGGTGAGGTTATTTCTTCCACCTTTGATGAACCCGCCACACGTCATGTGCAAGTGGCCGAAATGGTCATTGAAAAAGCAAAACGTTTGGTGGAACACAAAAAAGATGTGATTATTTTATTGGATTCCATTACCCGTTTGGCT
The DNA here is from genome assembly GCA_002373615.1 of Alphaproteobacteria bacterium UBA3637. Lineage (GTDB taxonomy): Bacteria > Pseudomonadota > Alphaproteobacteria > CAAHEQ01 > UBA3637 > UBA3637. The sequence continues at coordinate 2,310 of DFKU01000019.1, forward strand.
CGGGCCTACAATACTGTCGAACCCAGCTCAGGAAAAGTGCTGACTGGTGGTGTTGATGCCAATGCGCTTCAAAAACCAAAACGCTTTTTTGGGGCAGCCCGCAATATTGAAGAAGGGGGCAGTTTGACCATTTTCGGAACAGCTTTGGTGGAAACAGGTTCCCGCATGGATGAAGTCATCTTTGAAGAATTTAAAGGAACTGGCAACAGCGAAATTGTATTGGACCGTAAAGTATCAGATAAACGCATCTTCCCTGCCATTGATGTCACAAAATCCGGTACACGAAAGGAAGAATTATTGGTACCAAAAGGACGCTTGCCAAAAATGTGGATGCTCCGCCGTGTGTTGATGCCGATGGGGGTCACTGAATCTATGGAATTTTTAATGGAAAAATTACGTCCCACAAAAACGAATGAGGAATTCTTTAATTCCATGAATCAATAAGGAGAGAATTATGTCCCCTAAATTCAAAGTGAAAATTTTCAAGAAAACAAAACATTCTCGTTATCCAAATCATATAATTATTAGCAGGAAATCATCCGATTCTGATATGTGGCACCCTTATGATGATACTGTACATTTATACTTTGATAAAGGTGTTTTAGCTAAATTTGTTCATGTGCAAGATGCACCAAAGGGAAAACGGATTTGGGATCCAATATCTGAAAAATATGTAAATTTAGAACCTAAACACCAAATTGCAAATGAATTTATTAGGAAGGACGGAAAAACAATCCATTTGAAAAAGCCAACGCCCGGTCACTTTTATACTTTTGGCTACATGGCCCCAGATACAACCACTATTACATTTTGTAATGATAAGACTCATCCAGGATATTTTGATTATTTTACAATTGGAATGGACTTAAAAGGAAAGTGGCGTGAACCAAGTGATTGGGATAAATATCAAAATGATAAGGCTGCCGAAATTAAAGAAGTTTATCCTCGCCAAAAAAGAAAAATATGTCCAAACTTAAAGAATTTCAAAGAATCCGGTCGCATCTAAAAATTAAATTAGAAGTCACTGACCGGAAATTAGAAAACATCTTATCTGATAGCCAGTTAAAAAATTCAACTGATGTTATAGAATTACAGATAGAACGGCTAAAACTACTGGATCAGCTGAGGTATTTACGCCCAAAAAATTTTGAAGACATAACTTACCGGCAAAATATTTCAGAAAATTTTCCATTATGGGCAAGTGCACATATTCTTGATGAAATAAAATTACTTTTCCATGGAACAACTTTAGCAAATTCCGAACGCATTTTAGCCTCTGGAAAAATTACTTCTGGAAAAGACAGATGGACAATTCATACCAGTGGCGATGAAGCAGGTGAAATATCAGTTGTAACAAAAGATTGTTTGGGGGTTCCATTAAACGGTCACGCAGATTTTGTTGAAACATATAAAGAATATGAATGGTATGTTCCTGCGGGTTGTTTATTCGTCCTAAAAAGCGATACTAAAACATATAACCAGGCCCAAAAAAGGGGACGCGCCCCAAATGTGTATTTAAGAAAAAACCCAGAACAATTGTATGCAATCGTTACGACCCCCGAAAATCTGGATCGTGTTAAATGGTGGATGCAAAAAAATAATTTTGATCCTAAAAAAGTTTTTGATTTTAATTTATTCAAAGAAAAAATTGAAGAAGATGCTATCTTTTATTTTCTTATCAATTCCACTAAACGAAGCAAATAAAATATTTTTTCATAAAATTTATCACTTTTTTGTTGACATATTCTTTTTTATGTCGTAAACAAAAGAATGTGTTATTAATAACAAATCCATGAAAGGGAGATAAATGACAACAAAAAAGAAAACGGTGAAAAAGGCTACCGTCAAGAAAACTGCCCCTAAAAAAGCGACCAAGAAGGTTGCTCCTAAAAAAACGATGAAAAAGAAAGTGACCGTTAAAGCAACAACAAAAAAAGCACCCGCTAAAAAGGTTGTTGTTAAAAAAATGGTCGCTAAAAAGGCTGTAAAAAAAGCACCTGTTAAAAAAGTTGCAATCAAAAAAGCAGGCGTAAAAAAAACTGTTACCAAAAAGCCTGCTGCTAAAACAAATAGCATAAAGGCAACACTTAAAAGAGCCGTCAAAAAAATTATTAAGAAAAAGTAGTTTTTTTGTTTTTTATTTAAGTCCCCCGTTTTTACGGGGATTTTTTGTACTTGACTTTCGTTTTATTTTTCTTAGAATAGAAATCGGCTATAAGAAAGTTTATAGTCTGAGTACCTGAAAGGGTGCAAGAGAGTCGTCCTAGACTCAACGTTTTGGGTGAGTGACACCTGCCCATAAAAGGTGCATGTGTTTTAAATAATCCATTGGGTTTGCTCACCTATTTTTTCCCGACCCGGTCGGGGAGCCTTTGGTGTATGTTCAGGGTTTAACCCAAAGACCATCGGGATCATTAAAACGTTTGATTTAGGAACTCTCCGGCCACCTTGAAGGTGGTCATTGAAATAACATTAAAAACGGAGAAATATTATGAAAACTAACTTATTAAAAAAAGAAAAGAATAATACCAGCACGTCATCTTTGTCCGCAGGACGAGGATCCATTCTCCCCTTGAAGCACAAGGGGAGTCAGAGGGGTTTTGAACAAAACCCATCCTACACCTTCCCTTACGCTTTAAGGGAAGGACAAACTGGTCGTTCGATGGTGGAAATGCTGGGCGTGTTGGCTGTGATGGGCGTTTTGTCTGTCGCAGGGATTGCCGGCTATAATAACGCCATGAACAAACACAGGGCAAATGAACTGCTAAATGAAGCCAGCAAACGTGCGACAGTGGTGGCTATGCAAATGGCCAGTGGCCGAGGCGCCAACATTGATGAATTCAAGGTCAATGGGACGCAGGCCTTTACTGTCTCAGGAAACGCTGGCGATACAACCTTTACATTGACGATTGGTAATGTGGATGAGGCTGTATGTAAACAAATCGTCAATTCAGCAGGCACAACAGGCATGATACGCAAAATCACGTCTGGTGGCACAGACACCGCAGGGGACGCCAGTAAATGCACCTCAGGCGCTTTGGTTTTAACCTATAACGCCGATTTATCAAATAAGGATATCCCCAGCGGAGTGGCAGATGAGGAAGCAGCCGAATGCAACGGTCATGGCTATAAAGATAGCAATGATGCTTGTGTCTGTGCCGCAGGGTACAGTGGCACGGATTGTTCAAGCACCCTTTGCGCAAGCGGAAAAACCTATTGTGGTGATAATTCCGGAACGCCCATTTGTTGCGATAATGCGACAGAAGTGTGTCCAACGGGGGGAACATCATCGGGCACTTGTTTTAAAGCCGCTACAGGCTGTACCACCAATGCAAATTGCACCAATCCTGATAAACCTTGGTGTAATTTGGGAGCCAATGATTGTGAAATCCCTTCGGCGGGAACGTGCACAGAATTGGACGCAGGAACACCATCAACGGAAGTAAAAGATGGTGATGGGAAAACCGTATTCAAAGCGGGGCAATTTTTAATTGGACCAAAGATGAATTGGTTTGCAGCGCAAAATTGGTGTCGTGCCCATGGTAAAGAATTGGTTCATTTATCCACATTTAAAATCAGCACATCTGTCAACGATGAAAGGTGGTGTGATTTACCGTGTGGCAGTTCGGAAAGCTGTGATTACCAAAACAATTACGATGGAACATCCGATACAGCAAGTGCAGTTTGTAAGCCCTTGGGAAGCAGTTCTATCATGGATATAAATGATGCCTATTATGGAAAATTATTGGGGTATATGCGTGCGGCAATTGGGTCGGATTATTATTGGACAGCTGATGATTATTCTTCCTGCAACGCGTTCCGCGTTTACCTCGACAGTGGTAACGTCAGCGACGGCACCCTCGGCACTCGCACCGACAACGACTACGCTTTGTGTGAGTAGGATTTATCTGTCATTCTGAGCGCATGCGAAGAATCTGATAAGCCAAGTGTGACAAGATCCTTCACTTTTGTTCAGGATGACAAAAAATATCCCCGTCTTTAATGGCGGGGATTTTTTTGACTTTAACGGAAAGGGCCAACAAGATAAAAGCCAGAATCAAAGGAACTTTGACCCCAAACTGCGCATAAATGGTTGGTGGCAGCGCACTTGGTAAATCGGCGTCAATCACCCCTTCTGTCCCCAAAGGTAAGCTTTTGATAATGCGTCCATAAGGGTCAATCACTGCACTGATGCCAGTATTGGCCGCCCGCACCACAGGCAGCCCTTCTTCCACTGCCCGCATGCGTGTCATTGCCAAGTGTTGATACGGCCCATTGGACAGGCCATACCAGCCATCATTTGTGGCATTAAAAATCCATGCTGGGCGATGGGCTTTGTCCACGACCTGACCAGAAAAAATCACTTCATAACACACTAATAGCGAGGCCGGCAACGTATTCAAAACGGGCTTTGTCATAACCTTTGGGCCCGCCACCATATCTGCCGCAATAGGAACAATTTTTTGAATAGGCAGATATTCCCTAAAGGGCATATACTCCCCAAAAGGCACCAGATGGGCTTTATCATAAACGCCCTGAATATCAGTTAAATCATCCATAATAAAAATACTGTTGGCCACATTGTGATAGGCCGGATCCGCTTCACGCATCGCCCCTGTGATTAAAACGCTGCCCTGTGGCAGGGCGCGCATCAGGTTCAGGCGCTCCTCCACCTCCAAATCCAATAAATAAGGAACGGCCGTTTCCGGCCACAGAATATGAGTGATTTTATCACTGTCAATGCGTGATAATTGAATGATTTTTTCTGTATTTTCGTGGGCTTTTCGGGGGTTCCATTTTAATGTTTGAGGAATGTTCGGTTGTACAAGGCGCAAATGCGTTCCCCAAACGTGTTCTGAATCGGCCGCACTTAATCGCAGCGCCCCTAACCCTGTAAGGCCTAAAAACAAGCCAAGCATGATCCATGGCAATTTCTTTTTAAGGCCCAATCCAAACGCCGTAAAAGTAAGTAAAGTAATGCCGCTTAACCCATAAACCCCAACAACTGAGGCCATTTGTAAAACGGCTGTATAATCCCAAATATTCCCAATGGGATTCCATGGAAAACCTGTGAAGGCCCAAGAACGCACCCATTCGAAAATCACAAAAGCACTTGAAAAAGCCAACCATCTGCGTATACCTGATGGGTAAAGGGCCGCCACCCCAGAAGGAATAGCCCAATAAGCCCCAAAAAACAGGCCAAATCCAATCCACACAAAAGGGCAGAAAAACCAAAATTGCCCCCCATCAATCATCAAGGCATTTGTCAGCCAATGCATGGAACTGGCCCCCAGGCCTGCCCCAAAGAAAAAACCCAATCTCAACGCCTTCTTAAAAGAGGCTTGATTGATAAAGTAAAAGAAAATGGCGGTTGTCACCAAGGGAACGGGCCACCAAAAACAGGGAGCAAACCCCAAAGTGGTCAACGCACCCAATAAAAACATCACAATATATTCTTTAAATTTCATGATTTTGACTTTATCATAAACCAGATAAAAGTTCAAGGAATGATTTTTTCTGCTTGCATTTAAAAAAAGAATATGTCTATAATGAAGGCGTCTGAATTGTCCATTCAGACGGCGGGGTTCATAGCCCATATAGAAAGGACAAAGGGAAGATAAATTCCCTGGTTGGGCATTCACCAATAAACGGGGTGGATGCTTACCGAATAGAGGCGTCTGCCTGAATAGGTAAGACTATCTACTTTCTATATAGTTATGAACATCCACTCACTGATAAGGTGAGTCTTTGTTTAACTTTAACAGAAAGGATCGAAAATGGACAAATTATTTAATAAGGAATTAGAATCCGCTGGATCCTCGGGTTCAGTTGACGCTGCCCCAAGGATGACAGAGAAGTGTGGCCATTCCACCCCCTCATTGTCATCCTCGGGTTTATCCCGGGGATCC
>DFKU01000068.1 GCA_002373615.1 Alphaproteobacteria bacterium UBA3637
TAAAAAATTGGAGTAATTTTATGAACCAAAATATAGAAAAAGTTATTGAATTGCGTTATTAGCAATGAAATTAGTTTTTCTTATTTTGATCCATTGAGTCCATTCTTTAAATTAAACAACTGAAAGGTAAAAAATGAACCAAGATATAGAAAAAATTATTGAATTGCGTTATTAGCAATGAAATTAGTTTTTCTTATTTTGATCCATTGAGTCCATTCTTTAAATTAAACAACTGAAAGGTAAAAAATGAATACTTTATTAAAAAAAGAAAAGAATAATACCAGCACGTCATCTTTGTCCGCAGGACGAGGATCCATTCTCCCCTTGAAGCACAAGGGGAGTCAGAGGGGTTTTGAACAAAACCCATCCTACACCTTCCCTTACGCTTTAAGGGAAGGACAAACTGGTCGGTCGATGGTGGAAATGCTGGGCGTGTTGGCCGTAATGGGGGTGCTCTCCGTCGCAGGAATTGCGGGCTATAATTCCGCTATGAACAAACACCGTGCCAATGAACTGTTGAACGAGGCCAGTAAGCGGGCTGTGTTGGTGGCGGCGCAAGCGATGATGGGAAAAACGGGGGAAATATCTTTGTCTGAATTTGGTAATAATGCTGTTTCTGGGGTCACCTTTTCCAAAGCAGAAATCAAAGACAATCACATTGTTTTGACTCTGTCGGGAAATGGGTTGGCTGACATTTGTACTCAACTGAAAAACGCCACAGGGGATAATACCGTGATGAAAATCACCCAAGACGATTGTTCTGAACTTACCTTTAATGCCGATATGTCTGTGGGAAGTGCCGCAAAGGAACCTGAAAACAAATGCCCCGCGGGTGGGGAATACGATGAAGCAACAGGTACCTGTAAATGTGCAGATGGAACAGGGAGTTGCTGTAATGCAGGAAAAGCTGTATGCCCAGAATATGATTCAGATACAGATACTTGCGATACAGATTACCTTTGCTGCGAAAGTGGAAAACATACTTGGAAAAATGGGCATTATACCTGTTTTGAAAACTGTTCAGAGGGAGAGACTGAATGGATTCGATCAGATGGTGACCACCATTGTATCTCTTGTCCAGAAGGGGAAATACCCTATTGTGATGGTTCGTCATATACTGATGACAATTACGGTTTAAACAACTGTATTGATGACCCGGCCTGCTGTGATGGAGAAGTTCATGGAACCGGTAGTAAGTATTATGAATGGAATTGTGTGTTAGATTAAAAAATCTTATTTTACTGGCTGACCCAGATAACACGGGCCATCCAGGAAATATCTGCGGGCGCCAATGTCACGTCGGGACAGGCAGGGTTCAGGGATTTTAATTCCACTTGATTCAGCGAGCGGCGCTGAAATTCCTTCACCATGACTTCACCGGAAGTCGTTCGGGTAATAACGCGATCTCCCTTACGGATTTCCGAATCGGGGGCTACAATTAGTTTATCGCCGTCACGGTAGACTGGTTCCATGCTATTGCCCGACACCTCTAAGGCATACACCTTTTTGTCCAAAGTAAAAGGAAATTCCACAGCATCCCAATCGTCCGATAAAATGGGCCAACCATCCGAATCGAAATATCCTTCGCGTCCTGCTTTGGCCAATCCCAACAAAGGAATCACATTTTTGGGTTTAGGACAAGGGGCGCCCGCCAATTCCATAAATTCAAAAACAGTCGTATTTGTGGCTTTCAACACCTTATTCATACTTTCGGTAGATGGCCACCGCTTGCGTCCATCTGAACCGATTCGTTTTGATTTATTGAAACTGGTAGGATCCAGCCCCGCTTTATGCGCCATCGCCGACAAAGAAAGTCCTTTCGATGCTGCCAAATTTTCCAAACCCAACCAAATTTCATTATATGAGAGCTGCATTTTTTAACCTTTCTCTTTTTAGTTGTAAATATCTTTAGCATACTTTTTTTTAAATGTCAATAGGAATTTTTTCTTATTTACCCCTTGACAATCCCAAAAAAATGTGTTAGTTCTTATTTTGTTCTTTTTAAAACAACCAGAGGAGAAAAAATGAGGAATATTTACCTATCAAAATTTGACACCCGTGAAACAACACCATTTGATTCATCTGAGGAGGCTTGGTTTTGGTATTGCTTATGCGAAAATTTGAAAAATGAACGCACCCACGGATATGAAGCCAAAACGATTCGCCCGTGTGAGTCATCTGACATCGCCATTGCCGTCAAAAAATTATTACGAGAAGGAACGATTCGCCCCGAACATTTAAAGGTTTTAACAAAATATGGTTATGAACAAGTGCCACCCCATCCCCATTTTGGCGACAGTTTAAAAATTTGTAAACTTTGGAAGGAAGCACTTTCTTTTTTAGAATCCATCTTGCGTAAAAAGGGAATTGTATATTGCCTATAATATAAGGAGTTTCATATGATTTTAGCCCCTACATTTTCTGCCTATCGTTATCCATTTGCCTATGTTGCTTTTGGGGGAAATTCCACGCGATGGTGGACCAAATTTTTAAAAAAAGGATTTTATCATTGCTTGCTTGTTATGGGTAATGGCTTTGATTGGATTTTAATTGATCCTGTGTGGAATTACACTGATTTAATATTTGTCAGAAATAAAAATTTACTGAGTATTATTAAAGAAAAAGGATACAAGTTATTGCGTACAACCCCCCATTTAGCCACCACAGAACGGGGATATTTTCGCCCCTTAACTTGCGTTGAAGTTGTGAAGCGTTTTTTGGGGATTTCTAACCCAAAAATTTGGACACCCTATCAACTTTTTAAATTTATTTTAGAAAAAAAGGAAAATAATCCTTGACTTTTGAAAATTTTTGTGCTATAATGCATTTCAGTTAAAACCTAGAACTGTATCTAAAGCACCTTTCCAGAATATGGAAGGGTGCTTTTGCAATCTTAGGTTGTCTTTTGTTTTAACCCCAAATGGAGAATTTTGATGACAGATATTCAATCTCTTTATCGTGATTACAAAAAAGCATTAGCCATTCGCGCAAACTGGGAAAGTACTTGGCAGGAATGTTATGCCTATGCGCTGCCCCAACGTGAAACAGTTTTTTCATCCGGTTCCAGTAAAGTGAGCACCCTGTTTGATGCGACTGCTCCAGATGCCACAGATCAGTTAGCAGCTTTGATGCTCTCTGAACTCACCCCCCCATGGATGCGTTGGTTCAGTTTAAGTACGGGCACAGAATTATCAACGGGTGAAAAAGAATCGTGTGCCCCCACCTTGGAAAAAATTTCTGCAACCCTTCAAAATCATTTTGATCGCAGTAATTTTGCAACCGAAATTCATCAATGCTATCTAGATTTGATTACGGCGGGGACAGCATGCCTTTTGTTTGAAGAAGCACCCATCGGCTCAGGATCTGCTTTTCGCTTCACCGCTGTTCCGCTCAATGAGCTTTGCTTATCCGAAGGCCCTACCGGTCGTTTGGATAAAGTGTTCCGCGCCTTTTCACTCTCACGTGAAGAATTTGAAGATCGATTCGGTGCCAAATATTTAAATAACGACAAAGACGACGATTCGCCCCTTCAAGTGATTGAAGCGATTCTGCCTCAAATGAACGGCAGCTATCGTTCTGTTGTCTTTATTGATCCCAATTGCCAGCATGTCGCCGCGAAAAATCAGGATTTACCTTTCGTCCTGAAAGAGGCCAACTACACCACCAGCCCATTTATCGCGTTTCGCTGGCTGAAAGCCCCGGGGGAAGTTTACGGCCGTTCCCCTGTCATGAAAGCTTTGCCAGACATAAAGACCGCCAACAAGGTTGTGGAATTGATTTTGAAAAACGCCACAATCGCTGTGACAGGTATCTGGTTAGCCGAAGATGATGGCATTTTAAACCCTGCCAACATCAACCTAACCCCGGGCGCCATTATTCCAAAAGCAGTGGGATCCAAAGGGTTGACCCCATTGGAAGCCCCCGGCAAATTTGATGTGTCGCAGTTGGTCATTAAGGATTTGCGCGAACACATTCGCCATGCGTTATTGGGCGACAAATTAGGCACCGTTTGCGATGACATGAAAATGACCGCCACAGAAGTGTTGGAACGGTCGGACGAAATGATTCGAATTTTGGGTGCCACTTATGGCAGACTGCAATCTGAATTGTTGATGCCCTTGATTGAACGGGCAACAGCCCTCCTCAGAAAACGAGGAGAAATCCCCGAAATCTTTATTGATGGGCGCCTTTTAAACGTCAGCTATAAATCACCACGGGCTGAAACACAAAATCGTAAAGATGCCCAAAATGCGCTTCAATGGCTCACTTCGGTTGCAAGTTTGGGACAAGAGGCAAGTTCTGCCTTGAATGTGCCTGAAATCATGAAGTGGCTGGCTGAAAAATTAGGCCTTCCCCAAAACTTCATGGTGGAAAATACCCCAGCGCCACAACTCCCCATCAAGGAAAGCGTATGAAAGAAGTGCAACACGCCATGGTACGCCTTTGTCAAACAGCGGATGGGAAAAAGGTTTTGGAACACCTAAAAGCCCGCACGCTGAATCGGACATTGGCCCCAGATGCCACAACACAAGAGCTGTGGTATTTGGAAGGGCAACGCGCGCTGATTGCCTATTTGGATAATTTAATAGAACAAGGAAAAAAAGAATAAGGAGTCAAAATGACCAATTTAATCAAAGAAGAAAATGAAACACCCGTCCCCGAAAAATTCTTGGATAAAGACGGGAACGTGAATGTAAATGACCTCGCCAAATCCTATGTCGCTTTGGAAAAAAAGCTGGGTGCCCCAAAGGAGGGAATCCCCCAGGATGCCAAAGGATACAAAATCAATTTGAAAAATCCCATGTTGGTGGTTGATGAAGAAATCAACAAGCGCTTGTTCCAACTGGGCCTTACCAACGAACAGGTGCAAGGCGTCTATGATATTGCCGCTGATTTCATTATTCCCCAAATTGAGGCCATGACAGAACAACTGTCCGCCGATAAAGAATTAAAAGCCTTAGAAGATGAATTCGGGGGCGCTGAACGCTTTAATGAAATTGCGCGCCAGCTATCCAGCTGGGGAGAAAAGAATTTAGATACGAAAACTTTTAACACTTTGGCAACCAGTAAAGATGGCATTATGACGCTTTACCGGATGATGCAGGAAAAGCAAGAAGCACCCGTTATGGCGGGCAAAAGCGTCTTGAATGCCAAAGATGATGAAATGACTTTACGCCGACTGATGCAGGATCCAAAATATTGGAAAGAACAAGATCCTGAATTGGTCCAGCGTGTGGAAAGGGGCTTCCGTCGTTTGTACGGCTAATCCCTTTTCATCGGCGGATAAACTTTTTTTAAAGTCCCGCAAAAATGCCCTGATAATTGGCGAAGAATTTTCTTCATAACCCATTAAAAGGATTGTTTATAAACTTAACTTTTTATAGGAGAAAAAATTATGACTTCAACAGCAATTGATGCTGCCTTTATCAAACACTTTGAAGCTGATGTGCATACCGCCTATCAGCAACAAGGATCAAAACTGCGTTCCACTGTCCGCTTTAAAGACAATGTGAACGGTGCCAGTACAACCTTCCAAGTGATCGGTACACAAACGGCCAATCAAAAATCTGCCCGTAATGCCCAATTAACCCCTGCCGCTGTCACGCATGCCCCTGTGGAATGCACATTGGCAGATTGGTACGCCGGTCAATGGGTGGATAAATTGGACGAATTAAAAGTCGGCCATGATGAACGCAAAGTTTTGGCGACCGCCGGTGCTTATGCCTTGGGACGCAAAACGGACGCTTTGATTATTACAGCTTTAAGCGGTGCTACACAAACAGCCGGCACAGCCTCAGAAGCCTTGACCAAAGACCGTATTTTGACCGCCTTTAAGACGCTCAATACCAATGATGTCCCTGATGATGGGGAACGTTATGCTTTGGTGGGGCCTGCCCAATGGAATCAACTGTTAAGCTTGGAAGAATTTTCCAATGCGAACTATGTGGGCGACGAACACCCCCTCTTGTCGGGTTCAGAATCCCGCAAATGGATGGGCATCAACTGGATTATGCATACAGGGTTGCCCTCATCCGGAACGGGCTCTTCTGCCAAAACAACCTGCTTTATTTATCATAAATCAGCTGTTGGCTTGGCTGCCGGACAAGATATTACCACAGACATTACATGGCACGGTGATTATGCCGCCCATTATGTGAACAACATGATGAGCCAAGGTGCCTGCTTGATTGACCCGAAAGGCGTTGTCAAGATGGAATGTTTGGATATTCCCCCATCCGCATAAATAACTTTTGCCGGCCTCATTTGAGGCCGGTTTTTTTCTATTTTACCGAAAGGATTTTAAATGAGTGATACTGCCATTGAGCTTTGTTCTAAAGCATTGATTAAAATTGGTGCCAAAAGCATCACTTCCTTCCAAGAAGACACGGCCGAAAGTGAAGTTGCCAATCAATTGTATGAGCCAACCCTGCAAAATTTATTGGCTTCCTATCCATGGCGTTTTGCCCTGACACAAAAAACGTTGGCACGCCTTGCCGAAAATCCCATTTCTGATTATCAGTATGCCTATCAATTACCGAATGATTGTGTGCGCGTCTTATCCGCTGGCCAAAATGTGAAAAGCTCTGGCCTTAACTACAAAATCGTGGGGCAAAAGCTGTATACCAACGCCGAAAGTGTTGTTTTGAATTATATTTGTCGGCCAGAAGAAAATACTTTTCCGCCCTTTTTTGTGGATGCCTTGGTGGGGAAATTGGCGGCTGAATTTTGCTTGCCGCTCACCGAAAGCACCACGCGCACAGACTATGTTAAAAAAATGTCCGAAACCAGTATTGCCACGGCGCGTTTGGTGGATTCGCAACAAAATGTCAATTCCACTTTTCAAGATTTTTCATTGATTGAGGTACGCGGATGACAAACTTATTTACAACCAAAACCAACTTTACCGCGGGGGAGCTTTCTCCTGACTTATTGGGGCGGGCGGATTTAGGCTCTTACGCCAATGGGGCATTAAAGCTGGACAATGTTTTTATCGACCCCACGGGGGGCATTCACCGCCGACCGGGGCTTCAATACCTGCAAACATTGACGGGAAAGACACGCCTTGTTTCCTATGAACAGGACAGCAAGCACAGCTATTTATTTTTGATTTCTGACCATCAAACAAAAATTTATCAAAATGAAGAGTTGGTGGCAACCCTGACTACCCCGTGGACAACGCTGCAATTAGATAAATTGTCTTGGTGTGCTTTGTCAGATGGATTGATTGTGGTACATGAAGAGGTTTGTCCTTACCGTTTTACTTTAAAAAACGATACATGGAATGGGGACAATTTTGAATTTTTAAATACCTCAGGCTACATTCATCAGCCCTATCATCGTTTTTGTGGGGATGCCGTCACAATGGCGTCTTCCGGATGTGGGGGAAATGTGACCTTAACCACCAGCGCAGATGTTTTTAATGCTACCCACATTGGCAAGCAATTTAAATTAGCAGATGGTTATGTACAAATTACAGGCATCACAGATGCCACCCATGCCAGTGCTACTGTGTTAAAAAAACTGATGGAAGGGGACGATATTGCTGATTCCACGGCGTTAGAGCCAACCCGCTATTGGGGGGAACCCGCCCTTTGTAGTGAGCATGGGTGGCCTGCCACAGTCACCACCTATCAATCACGATTGGTCTTTGGGGGATCCAAGGAATTGGCCAACACTTTATGGTTCAGTCAAACAGAGGATATCGCCAACTTTGAAGAAGGAACTGCGCTGGATAGTGAAGCCATTACCTTTTCATTGATGTCGGATCAGGCCAACAAAATTTGTGCTTTATTCGCAGGGCGTCATTTACAGGTCTTTACGACCAGCGCTGAATGGATGGTGACAGGGGATCCCTTGACCCCCACCAGCATCCAATTAAAACGCCAAACGCAGGTGGGATCTTGTGATGAACGCTTTATCCCACCGGTCGGGATTGATGGCGCCACCATTTTCGCGGCCGCAAATGGTCAAGAAATTCGTGAATTTTTATTTTCGGATTTGGAAGGCATTTATCAGGCAACAGATCTGTCACTCCTGGCCCACCATTTAATTGATAAACCTGTGGATATGGCCTATGATAAATACTTGCGTCAAGCGTATATTATTATGCAAGACGGTTCCCTTTCTGTCTTGACCAGTTTTCGTGCGGAAGATATGCAAAGTTGGACACGCCAAACCACAAAGGACGCCTTTCAAAATGTGACTGTTTGCGGGGGAAATGCCTATTTCATTGTGAAGAAAGGCAATACCTACACGTTGCAAAAATTCAATGAAAATGTCCACATGGATATGGCCTTTTTGAAAGAATCAGATACCGCCACAGAAATTTGGACCGGCTTTGATATTCTAGAAAATGAAGAAGTCCAAATCGTGGCCGATGGACGCGTACAGGACGGCCAAAAAATTGAAAACGGGACCCTTATTCTGCCAAGCTCGGCGACACAAGTGGAAGTGGGCTTAAGTTTTACACATGAAGTAATGCCACTACCCCCTGTCGCTGCCGCCAACAACGGCGCAGCCCCTGTCGCCAATGCCCGCTTTATTCGAGGTGTATTCAGAGTCGTGGATACCCAAAGTTTGGAAATTGACACAGGCTCAGGCGTTCATCAAGAATTGGTGCCAAATTTGGCCAATTATGAAATGGACAGCGCCCCACAAAAGCATACCTTGGACTTAATAGTCAGGGGGTTAGGATGGTGTCGTAATCCGAAAAAACCATTATGGCATATCAAAGGAAGTCTACCTGTCAGCTTTAAACTCGTTTCAGTCACTAGTGATATTAAAATAGGAGGATAAAATGGAAGCAGCTATTGCCGTTTCTATCGCCAGTTCTTTGGCGACAGCATATTATACAAAGGTCAATTCTGACCGCCAAAAAAAGGCTATCAAAAGTGCCAATCGTGCGGCCAAAGAAAGTGCCCGTTTACAAGATGAGCATGCAAAACTTGCCTTGGCTGAGCAACAAAGAAAAAATCGGAATCTGCTCGCCCAACAACAAGCGACCTACAAAGCCAATTTGGGCGCTTTGGGGACCAGCAGTAAATCCGGTACCGGCCAAACATACTTGAACGCTCTGCAGCGCGAACATGACATTGAAGATAAGTATTTGGTGAACCAAGCCAAAATTTCATCTGAGGCTTTATTAAACAGTTTAGGAAATACAACCAATACCAATTTATTGCGCTTGAATTCTTTAAATTCAGAAAGCAAATTGAATTCCTTAAATTCTTTGGGAAACATTGGCAGCAGTTTCAGCAGGACAATGATTAAATGAGTCTGAAAGTGGGAAAAGAACTAGGGTCTGCCCTTGAAAAAGCTCTGAATGATTATCTGGCTTTTTCCGGGGAACCCGCCCCCACCGACACCAAAGAATTTAATGCCTACCATACCGCCTGCAAAGCCGCCTTGTTGCATGTGGCTTTATTGCTTAAACTTACGCAAAAGGAACCCCAACCAGAAACCATTATCCCTGATATCAGTGAATTATTGGAACAAGCCAAAAAGGAGTTGAATGAAGATGACTTTTCTGGAATTTCTGTGGATTTGGGATAAGGTCAATAATTTAAACTTACCCCATCATCACAAAGTGATAGGGCGCTTTTTGGAAAATCTTTTCTTAAATCCTACTCACCGAAAAGGGCAATTGTTGGCCTTTCGTAATTCCGGCAAATCCACTTTGGTGGGCCTGTTTTGCGCATGGGTATTGATGAAAAATCCAAACTTGCGCGTGTTAGTGGTCTCAGCCGACCATCAATTGGCCAAAAAAATGGTGGCGCATACCAAGCATGTTATTGAACACCATCCGGCTTGCTTTGGCATGAAACCCCACAAGGCTGAAGAATGGGCCAGTGACCGTTTTACCATCCACCGTACTCAAGTGGGACGGGATCCGTCTATGCTGGCACGGGGACTCGCCGCCAATATGACGGGATGTCGTGCCGACATTATCCTGTGTGATGATGTGGAAGTTCCCAAGACTTGTAATAATTCCTTAAAACGCAAGGATTTACGCCACAAACTCAGTGAATTAGAGTATATCTTGTCCCCCGGGGGAATGATGTTATTTATCGGAACCCCCCATGCTGAAGACACAATTTATCAAGCACGGGCAGGATGGCAAATATTGAAATTGCCCCTGCTGGATAAGCGTGGGAACTCGGTATGGCCGGAACGCTTTTCTTTGGATAAAATTGCCGAGATGAAGCGCAACACTTCCCCCACCAAATTTGCCAGTCAAATGTTGTTGCAGGCTGTCAAATTTGAAGGAAGTCGCTTGGATAAAAAACACCTGAAAATCTATGACAGTCCCCTTTCTTATCTGGAAGCCAACGGGCATGGGATTTTAAAAATCGGGGAAATCAAAATGTTGTCCGCCAGTTGTTGGTGGGATCCTGCCTTTGGAAAAAAAGGGGGGGATGCCAGTGTGATTGCCTGTGTTTTTTCAGGCGCTGATGGGAATTACTATCTGCACGCTATCAAGTATATCCAAGTGCCGGAAGGTGTTGAGGCCACACATTGGCAATGTAAAGAGGTGGCCGATTTTATCTGGGATAACTTTTTGCCATCAGTGCATTTGGAAACAAATGGGATTGGGCGCTTTTTACCAGCCTTGCTACAGCAAGAATTGAATCGGCGTCGCATGGCCTGTGGGGTCATAGAAGAATCTTCCCACCAAAACAAATGCGAACGCATTTTAGGGGCTTTGGAAGCACCGCTATTGAATGGATCTCTGTATGTGCATCAATCAA
>DFKU01000063.1 GCA_002373615.1 Alphaproteobacteria bacterium UBA3637
AATAGGGGTAGAACGCCCTGATTCAAAATTTTTAGTTTTCATTTAATCTCCTTTTTATTGGTTACAACAAATGCCTCTGTTAAGAGGCTGGATGCTGAAAACTATTCCGTAAGAGATAGTGCGGTATATTTTCTCCGCACGCGGCTTTTTATTCTACCGCCATCCAACCAAACGGTTTTCCGGCGTAAAATGCGCTTTTACCGGCGCTTACGGAACAGGGCTTTCAGACCCAACAACAAACACTTGTCTGCTGTCTTTGTCAGTTTAAAAGACTTTAAACAAAAAGTCAACAACAAATAATTTGCTCATCAAAAAGAAAAATTTGACAAAAAGATAAAATTTTGGTATAATGCCTATCGGACAGTTAGAAATGCTTGTATACGTAATACTCCTCAATACGAATTGCAAGCCTGAGGATTTCTCCCCCTCTTTCTTCTGTCCTCTTTTTTATTGACATTTTCCAAAAAGTTTGTTAGAAGTTTCTATGGACAGGGGAAAACCTGGCCGCTGGGTCTGAAAGCCCTATTTTACTGAGCGCCAAGTAAAAGCGCATTTTACGCCGGAAAACCGTTTGGTTGGATGGCGGTAGAATAAAAAGCCGCGTGCGGAAGGAATATACCGCACTATCTCTCAGTAAATAGTTTTCAGCATCCAGCCACTTAAATGTGGCTTTTGTTGTAACCAATAAAAAGGAGATTAAATGAAAACTAAAAATTTTGAATCAGGGCGTTCTATGGTGGAAATGCTGGGCGTGTTGGCGGTGATGGGGGTACTCTCTGTCACGGGCATCGCCGCCTATAACAATGCCATGAACAGTTTGAAAGCGAACACAATCCTGCACGAAGTAAACAAACGGGCGCATACCTGTGTGCCTCAACTGCTTTTAATGAATAAAACAGAATGTTCGCTTTCAGAATATTCCGATAAAATTGAAGATAAATATCTCGTTTCAACAAAAAAGCACAACAATAATAACAATGCTTTTGAAATTCGTGTCGCTGATATTCCCCAAGAAATTTGCCAGCAAATTAAAAATAAAGGCTTGATAATGGCTGGTAAAATAGAGCCGGAAACTTGTGCAAATTTAAATCAGATGGTTTTTGTTTTTAATACAGATTTAAATGGGAAAGAATGTCAGGAAGACACCGATTGCACGGTTTGTGGCCATTGTGTAGAGGGAGTTTGTACACAGGCATGTGAAATTCCTGAGCCAGATGATGATAAAAATTGCGGCAAAAACGAATGCGTTGTGTATGACGAGGAAACAAACTCTTGTCAATATCAATGCGTCCAAAAGGAATGGCTGGAAAGTACTGGAAAACAATGGATTGATACGGGACTTCAATATGTTCAAGGCGATACAATAGAACTAAACGGAAGATTTGTAAATCCAGCACAAGATGATGGTTTGGTTGTTATGCAGCCGTGGAACACGCCCAATAATTCGAGGTTTATGTTTGCCATTGCAACCAGTCTCGTTTATTCATTCTCGATGTCTTATAACACTCTTCCTGCTAATCAAAATAATCCACAACCACAATATTTAGATGACCAATTTCATACTTGGCATTATGAAGGATTAACTTTAACAATAGATGACGGGTTAGTTTCACTGACAAATACAGAAAATTATAATCAAGGGTCTGGTACTTTAAGATTGTTTTATCGACCTAACGGTGCTTGTGCGACAGCAATTAAATACTATAAACAGTGGAGAGATGGAGTTCTTATCTGTGATTTTATTCCTGTTCTATCGCCTGAGGGAGAGGCTTGCCTATTTGATAAGGTCAGTGAAAAACTTTTTTGTAATGCAGGAACCGGGGGATTTAAAACAAATTAAAAAATTCCTTGATTTTTGGATGGAAATCCGCTATACTGATGGGGCTTTCAATGGATAGGTGGCCGAGTGGTTGAAGGCGCACGCCTGGAAAGTGTGTTTAGGGGAAACTCTAACGGAGGTTCGAATCCTCTCCTATCCGCCATTAAGAAACATCCCCAAAAGGGGTGCTTTTTTTGTGGATAGAGGGGATGAGAGGCGAAGTGAGGTTCGCTCACGAATGAAATGAGTGGACGCCCAAAGGGCGGTTCCGTCAGGAACAAGGGCAACGCCCGAAGCAATCTCTCCTATCCGCCATTAAAAAACATCCCCAAAAGGGGTGTTTTTTTGTGGATAGAGGGGATGAGAGGCGAAGTGAGGTTCGCTCACGAATGAAATGAGTGGCCGCCCAAAGGGCGGTTCCTTTGAGGAACGAGGGCAAAGACCGAAGCAATCTCTCCTATCCGCCATTAAAAATACCTCTTAGATGGAGTGTTTTTTTATTTGCGTTTTTTTAAAAATAAGTCTATCTTATTTTCCAAATTCAAATGAAAGGTAAAGAAATGAACTTTAAAAAACTTTTTATGCATCCCTTGTTTGCTTGTTTATTTTTATTCATTGCCATGGGGGTGTGGTTTGGGGCAACTTATTTTATGCGCTATCGCTATGGGGCCTATGATTTGGACGCCTCCGGTGCCCCGGATGCACTCACATACCTGTTTTACGGAATGGCTTTTGCTGTTTTAATTTGCTTTTATGGGGATTATATGCACACCCCGCGCCAAAGCACTTATTTTGGGTTGATTTTTTTGTGGGGCATTACCCTGCTGCGTGAAATGGGGGCGCAACACTGGTTAGCCATCAACGATACAACCGCCATCAAAATCAATTACTTTAAAAATGCGGCAGTTCCCCTTTATGGCAAAGTTATCGCTGGCATTGTCATCTTGTCTGTTGTTTCCGTCATTGGCTTTTTGTTTTACAAGAACTTTAAAAAGATGGTTAAGGGCTTTTTTAAATTGAATCCCCTCTATTGGACCATTGCCACCTTTGGGGGATGGGGCGCCATTACCCAAATTGCTGACCGGTTAAACAGTAACTTGGCAAAGTATACAGGAAAACGTTTATCAGAACCTGCCCTGTTTTTCGTGACAGTCATTGAAGAAGGGGGTGAATCATTATTGCCCATCCTGTTCATTATTGCCTTGGTACAATTCCACCTGCAATTACAAAAAAGTCACTTGTAAAGCCGTTTATCAAAACGCCGGTGAATCCACAGCCATTGTTCCGGATTTTCACGAATCCAGCTTTCGTAAACCTTATTCACATAGGTCATGATTTGGCGTTCAGCCTCGGCACGCGGCAGACCAATCGGTAACGGTAAAGGGGGATACACCGTCAATAGATAATGCCCATCCTTTTGTTGAATTGCCTTCACCATAATAATGGGAACATTCATTTTAAGGGCCAAACCTGCCATAGCAGTTGCTGTTTGTGCAGGCATTCCAAAAAAAGTCAAGGTAATTCCTTCACGAAATTTTTGATCACATAAAATAGAAATAAATTTTCCTTTACGCAAAGTTTCAATCATCAATCTGGCCCCCGTTCGACCTTTGGGAATTTTAACCCCTTTGCGTCTGGAAAATAAAAGCTTATCTAAAAACCAATTGTTGGCAGGGCGATACACGGGATTCATCACAAAACCTGGGGCAATTTGTTTTGCCACAGATAATTCCCAGTTGCCGATATGGGCGGAACACACAAATCCCCCCTTTCCTGCCGCATAGGCTTTGCGCAAATATTCTACTCCTTCAAAGCGCGCTTCTTTTAAGACCTGACGATTATGGGGTAAGTCCGCCATTAAGCGTCCAAAATGGCGCCACATGGCGCGTAAGATTTTTTTGCGTTCAACTTCTGACTTTTCGGGAAAAGCAACCCGTAAATTAAACAAACCAACTTTATTACGACGCCAAGTAAATAAGCTGATAAACTCCCCCAAAGCAGCACCAAAACTTTCCGCCATCCTTAAAGGTAAAAGCGCAAAAATACCCAACAAAAGAGCAACAAAAAGCCCCTCAATAGGATATAAAATTAAACTGCGAAACCAACCATGCTTATGAATGTACTTATTCATATAATCTCCTTTAATAAATTCCAAACAGTCTGTTCATTATCAAATTCAAAACTTCCCCTGATTTGAATAATACTTTCATGGAATTCAGGAGGAATTTTGACCCAATCCTTACTGGTTGTTACAAGTTGATTTCCAAACGACTTTTTCCTTAAGTCCTCTAAATCAAAGCGCGTGTAAATATAATGATCTGGAAAACTTTGGGTTTGCTCTACCTGGATATCGTTTTCAACAAGCATATTGAAAAATTTTTGAGGATTTCCAAGCCCCGCAAAAGCGCATACCTTTTTGCCTTTTAATCTTTCTAAATCCTCTTTATTCGGTTCAAAATGGCCCGTAAGGATTGGTAAATCAATTTGATTTTTTTGTAAGTACTCTTTAACGCCCCAATGATCCTGCCCAACCAAAATCAAAGCATCAGCGCGTTTCAGTCCCTTTAAAACAGGTTCACGTAAAGGCCCTGCCGGCAATACCTGTTCATTTGCAAAACCTTTTGTTCCATCCACAACAACAAAAGAAAAGGTTTTGACCAAACTGGGATTTTGAAATCCATCATCCATAATAAGCAAAGAAGCGCCTTTTTTTTCAGCCAATTGTGCACCACGCGCCCTGGCAGAATCCACTATTGTCGGAGCCCTTTCAGCCAATAACAAGGCCTCATCCCCAACGTCTAAGGCAGAATGTGCTTTTAAATCTACCACGACACTTTGTTGAGCTGCATGATAGCCATGATTTAAGAACCAAGGACTTTGTTCATGTTTCCGTAATAACGCAGCCAATGCCAGACAAACGGGTGTCTTACCTGTACCCCCTACCGAAATATTTCCCACGCAAATAACAGGCATCTTGGCTTGATAAGGTTTGTGTTTTGCCAAACGATGCGCCACAGTCCAAGCATAAATTGCCCCAATCAGAGAAAGAATTTTTGATAACTTACTTTCTTTTTTGTCCCAAAACTTTGGTGTTTTCATAAATAAATCCTTTTTGTTGTAAAAGTGCATAAAGCCTGTCCAAAACAGCCATTTCTGAAATGGCCATTTCATGGGCACGTTTGCCAATTTTTTGGGCTTCCGCAGGATGCATTAAAAAATAACGAATTTGTTCTTGTAATGCCGGGGCATTAGGGACTTCTTTCAAAGCTTTTTGCTTTTTTCCTTCAGACATGAAAACACGGAAGTTGAAGGCGTAAGGTCCGACAAAAACAGCCTTTCCCCAATACATGGGTTCCAGCATATTTTGTCCCCCAAATTTAATCAAACTCCCCCCGACAAAAACAAGGGGAGCCAACTGATATAAAAGCCCCATTTCACCAATGGTATCTGCCAAATAAATTTGCGTGTCTGCTTTTATTTTTTCACCCCGTGAACGGCGCGCCAGGCGTAAACCTTTTTTTCGAAACATAACTTCCAATTCATCAGCACGATCTGGATGACGTGGCACACAAATTGTTAACAAATTTGAAAAATCGTTAATCAAGTGTAAATGAATATCTGCCATCATTTCCTCTTCATTATTATGGGTAGAAGCCCCACACCAACAAGGCCGATCCCCAATTTGATGTTTTAACGCTGATAATTCCTTTTCAGAATAAGGGGAAGCGGGGGCGGCACACTTGATATTGCCTACGCACGCAGTTGCCGGACTACCCAATTTTTTAAGTCTTTCCTCATTTTCAAGGGATTGTCCCAAACTCAAGGAAAAACAAGACAACATAGGCTTGATAATAAAAGGCAGTCTTTTCCAACGCTTGAAAGATTTATCAGAAATACGTCCATTAAGCAAGATTAAAGGAACGTTTGCTTTCTTAAATGCAAACAACGCATTTGGCCAAAATTCAGATTCAAACCAAAAAACAGCGTCCGGTTTAAAGTGACGAATCAAGCGAGCCGTAAACCCCGAAAAATCAATGGGAAAATAATGATGGAAAGCCCGTTCTGGTAATCTTTTTTTCATTAAATTGGCTGAAGTCACTGTCCCCGAAGTCACCATTATATGCAAGTCCTCATCTTCATCCAATAACTTATGAATTAATGGCAACATAGATAAACATTCCCCGACACTGGCTCCATGCATCCATATCAAACGTCCTTCAGGACGTGAGCACCCAGGAATACCCAAACGTTCTTTAAAACGTCGATGGTCTTCCTTTCCTTTCACCCAGCGCACTAAAAATAATAACGCCAAAAAAGGACTGAGTAAAATCCAACAAATCTGATACAAACGTAAAAATATCATTTTTCATTACTTTCTGTTTTATTTGTTTTCATGAATAAAATTTTAACTTTTTTTCACAAAAAAGGCAAGAAAAGTTTCATATAAAATAAAAAAAGTCAGCAGTAAAAATGCCGACTTTTTCAATAGATGCTTTAATTTATTCTTCTTGATTGGCTTCCATTACAGTTGGCTTTGCCTGTTTTTGTTCTCCCGGATTTTGAGACGCCGCTCCCCCCAACTGTATAGGTTGTCCTCCCAACTGCATCACGGGACGTTTTTGTTGCGATGGCACTAAAGAAGACAACAAACGTCTGTTCAATTCGTCATACAATTCCGTGTTCCTAAGGACCGGATTTTGATCCATATACCACAATAAATTACGCCCTACTGTATCCGTTTTTGCAATATCTGCCCCAGAATTAACCAACAATTCAATCATTTGCCCATTGGGTGCATGGTAAGCGGCAAACAATAACAATGGAATTTCTTTTGGGGCCCCTTGAATTGGAAAGGCTTGCAATTCTACCATTTCATTGGCGCGGGATGGATCTTGTTGTAAAAGGGCTTGTAAAACCTGTGGGTTCCCCCGCAAAATAGCCAATTGCATTAAAGATCCTCCACAACGTGTTTTTTCGCTAAAGACGACACCACTATTCATCAATGTGGTAATTTCATCGGCCTTTCTGACATTACGAATTAAATTTTGAAGTGGCGAATAAGCGCAATCATTGGCAGCCATCACAGGCATGGCAACAGCTAATGCAACTAAAGAAATAAATGTCTTTTTCATTTGGAAACCTCCCCCTTTTTGGTTTTCTGGTATGGATTATGAAATAAAAAAATCTTTTTGTCAACAGGTAAATTTTGCTTTATGTTAAAAAGTGAGACGGTGGATTTAATTTTTTGAACATCCAACACATCCCATTGTTTCAGCTCCAGCGTGTTTTTATCAATGACCAAAGTCAATTCACCCAGTTCTTTCGCATCTTTTTTGTGGGCAGTAATAAAATATTCATCCAGCACTTCTTTGACATCTGTCACAACGAACCCTTCATCATCAAAGATGAGTTTATCGCGCAAAATCCATTCCACAGGCGTTTGATCCAGCTTGAAATAATTGACTTCTTCCAAATCTTTGTCGTGATAAATAAAGGTGCCACGGGTCGCAACAAATTCCAAAGGTGAACCTTGCTCATACATCAGGCGCATTTGCCCGGGGCGGGAAATGTAAATCGTTCCCGTATGCAGTTCATCTTTCATTTTGGAATTGAATTGCGCAAAGTCGGCCTTTAATGTGCGCATTTTGTTATAGGCTTTTTCCACCTTGTTCAAGATTTCTCGTGTGGCAGGCGTATCAATTTTTTTATCCACCACCGCCATTGCGGGCAGAGCAAAACTTAAAAACAAAAGTAAAATCAGTTTTTTCATCTTACTCTCCCCCGGCGACTAAAATTTCGCGTTTACCGGCGGCATTCGGGGCAGAAATAACCCCCTCTTGTTCCATCTTTTCAATCAAACTGGCTGCCTTATTATACCCGATGGACAGGCGCCGTTGAATATAACTGGTGGTCGGTTTCTTATCGCGTAGGACTATCGCCACCGCTTGGTCATAAAGCGAATCACCTGAGGCACCCATACCGCCACCAACAGCGCCCATACTATCTGTATCGGCTGTCACAGCTTCCACATAGTGGGGCTCGCCCTGTCCCGACCAATGTTTCACCACGGCATTCACATCTTCATCTGACACAAAGGGACCATGCACACGCACGGGTTTGTTTCCCGCCGGCATATAGAGCATATCGCCTTTCCCCAATAACTGTTCAGCGCCCTGTTCATCCAAAATCGTACGTGAGTCAATTTTATTGCGCACTTGGAAAGAAATCCGCGACGGGAAGTTGGACTTAATTGTCCCTGTCACCACATCCACTGATGGACGCTGAGTCGCCAAAATCAAATGAATCCCCACCGCACGCGCCATCTGTGCTAACCGTTGAATCAATGGATCTGCTTCTTTTCCGCATTGTCCCATCAAATCCGCCATTTCATCAATAATAAAGACAATATAAGGAAGCGGTGTTAAATCAAAAGCCTGATCTTCCATAATGGGTTGGCCAGTGGCGGGATCAAAGCCCGTTTGGACACGGCGCTTCAAGGTTAAATTCTTTTCTTTGGCCTCACGGAGTTTTTCATTAAACCCTTCAATATTACGTACGCCCAATTGGCTCATGTTGCGATACCGATCTTCCATTTCATGCACTGCCCATTTGAGCGCCATCAAGGACTTGGCGGGTTCGGTAATCACAGGAATCAACAAATGCGGAATCCCATTATAGACGGACAATTCCACCATCTTGGGGTCTACCATAATCAAGCGACATTGCTCGGGCGTAAAGCGATAGAGTAGCGACAAAATCATGGTATTGATACCGACTGATTTTCCTGAGCCCGTTGTTCCTGCGACCAATAAGTGTGGCATTTTTGCTAAATCCGCATAGACGGGTTTGCCCCCGATATTTTTTCCCAAAATAATCGGCAAAGCGCCTTTATGTTCTTTAAAGTCTTCATCTTCCACCAATTCACGAATATAGACCATCTCACGCTTGGGATTCGGCATTTCTATGCCGATGACATTGCTTCCTGGAACTAAGGCCATACGCACGGATACTGCCCGCATTTCACGCGCGACATCATCAGCCAGTGCAATCACACGGGAAGTTTTTACCCCGCTGGCGGGTTCAAATTCATATAAAGTGACAACAGGGCCAGGTTTAGCACCCACCACTTGACCTTGGACACCAAATTCTGCCAACACGCTTTCCAGCGAACGTGACAGTTGATTCATTTGATCCTTGGATAGTTGTGAACCACCACTGGCTTTCGGGGCAGCCAATAATTCAGTTGAAGGCAATTCCATCCCCTCTTTTTCAGCCACAGGTTTGGCAGGCATTTTAACCGCTTTAATTTTAGCTTTAGGCGCAGCCTTTTTAATCTTTTGAATTTGACTATGCACATGCAAAGCAGTAAAAGGCTTTTTAATTTTTTCAGGAACACGCACAGGCATTTTTCTGAGTCCCCACAGTACTCCTTTTCCTGTCAATACTGTTATTTTGACGGCAGGTAAACGCAAAGCAAAAACAAACAAGGTGGCACAGATTACCCACAATAAAACAGTCCACCAACCATGGGGAACTGGCACCCAATTGGCCAAATAATATCCGATAAAACCCCCTGATCCTGCTTTAAACCAAGAAGCGTATTCGGGCTTGATTGAAATGGTTGTAGTCAACCACATGGCCAACAAAAAGGCAAATACCAAAACAATTCCTCGTATTTTAATCCAATCAAAATGAAGCCATAAAAAGAGAGCAAAAATGACAAGTGTTAAAGGCACCAAAAATGCTACTTGCCCCATCAACTGTAATAACATATCTGCCCCAAAGGCCCCCACAGGCCCCAACCAGTTATGGTAAGCAAATCCTGAAGCTGTATTCCAAGAATCATCTGTTGGAAAATAACTGGCCAGCGACAGCCCCAATACTATAGCCAACAAAACAAAAACAACCGCCTTTACACGTGGGTGAGCCCACAATTTTTTAATCATAATTCTTGCTCCTTAATGACTTCATCTATTGTTTGCTTCAAGATAGGAATGGTAATTTTACGCCCGACAGAAAGTGATTTTTTATCCGCCCGTTCAACCACCTGTTGCACCAAAGGAAATGAACGCGTCAGGTGTGTTGCCAAATAATTCAAAACACTTTCTTCCACCAAGATATGACGATCCTCAAAGGCTTTTTTAGCAACCATTTGAATGACCTGTTCATCGGGCATGGAAATTTCAATTTTGGGCACTAATGCCATTCTGGATTGCAAATCAGGTAAAGAAAACCTTGGCATAGAACGCCCTGTCAACAATAGATTTCCCCCCAATTCTTTGATAAAATTAAACAAGTGCAAAAGGGCTTCTTCACTGGCCAGCTTATCTACATTTTCAATGGCAATTTTTTTCTGAAAGGGGGGGCGATAATCAGATGTTAAAGTCCTGCCATCAATGACGCTTTCTGTAAATAAATGAACCAGATGCGTTTTTCCTGAGCCTGAAGGACCATAAATAAACACTGCAGGAACAGGCCAATCGGGATATTTATCAATCCATGCCACCGCTTGTTCATTGCATGGCGCCACCCAAAAGGCTTCCCGTCCATAGGCTGTACGATAGGGTAAATCCAATGAAAGTTGTTCTGTCATTTATCCCCTTTATAAAAACTGGACGATTGATAAAGCTTATTCAGCCACCTTAAAATCACACCGATAACAGCTGCCACAGGGACAGCAACCAACACTCCTAAAAATCCGGCCAAACATCCTCCCGCCAAAACGGCAAATAAAATCCAAAGGGGGTGAAGTCCCACGCGCTTCCCAACCAAACGGGGCGTCAACACGTAACCTTCCAAAATATTGCCCACCAAAAAGATAATCGCTAAGGCGCCCCATTGTGTAAGTGTTGCTCCGCCAGCCAACGCCAACAAAGAGGAAATCACCAATCCTGTAAAAAATCCGACATAAGGAATAAAGGATAAAATCCCCGTTAAAATGCCAACAATTGCCCCTAAATTGATCCCCGTCAATCCTAAAGCAACCCCGTAGTAAATAGCCAAGCACAAACAAACGCTGGCTTGTCCACGTAAAAAACCGGACAAGGTTTTGTTCAAATCTGTTAAAAATTCTTTCAAAGTGGGCCGAAAACGATTCGGAAGTAAGTCTTTTGATTTTTCTTTCATTTTTGGTAAATCCTTTAAAACATAAAACAACACAATAGGGCTGATAAACAAAAGCGCCAACAAATTGACAATCGCCAAGCCCCCCGAAATAATGTGATTCAAGCCTGCCCCCAGACCATTTAAAACACCAACGGCGGCTTGAGTAGTAGAATCAGACAGCTGATAAAGTTTTTGATAATCCATTTTGGGACGCCCCCACATAATCAGCTTTTGAACATAACTCCACATCTTATCCGCCATCAATGGAACCTTGCCGATAAAATCGGTTATTTGCGCCTGAGCCAAAGGAATCAACAATAAAACAACCAAGATAAAGAATAACAGAGCCAAACCAACCACTAAGGCTGAAGCGGTTGCGCGTCCGATTTTCCCCCCCAATTTATCCACCAATGGATTTAACAAATACGCTAAAATAAAAGATAAAACAAAAGGCAATAAAATTCCTTTTATTTCCACCAAAAAAGAAACCACTATTAATAAAACAAGGCCTGTAATAAGAGCATACTTATAAGGTGTTTTCATATCATTCCTTTCGTTTTAATGTTCCTAAAGAAGTGGAATCAGGGGTCCAAACAAAACCTGCGTTATCTAATTGTTCCGCCAACATTCCCAAAGAATTGGCATAATCAAAACTGATTAACAATTGTCCAGGTATAGCTCCTTGCAATTTTAAATTTTCTAAAAAGCCCAAACGTTTTAATTCTTGTTCTAATTGATGCCAACTGGATACTTGGGAAACACTGTACCTTGCAAAATAAGGGGTATTTTCCGAACGATCCGATCGGTATTGGTCTTGCCATTTTTGGTTCATTTTTTGATTCAAGCGTTGCCATCCATCCCACAAGGTATTTACATTAACACCTTGGACAGTAATATCCGAAAAAATGTTTTCCGTCTCGGTGTAAGAAACGGGCCTCATTTCCCATTTTTCATAAGGATCCACAACTACCTCAACCACTAAAATGTTTTCAGCCCCATTTTGATGAGCCATCGATTGAACACCAGAAAAATCCCCTTCGGCCAATGCATGTTCCACTGCAATCAATTCTGCCACATCCCCATTAGGTAAAATCATTTGAAAAGTATCAGACAGTTTATTTTGTGCCTTTAATAGTTGATAAAAGGGATTTTCATCCTCCAATGTTCTGGTTTCTGCCCCTTGCTTAAACACAGGAACAAGCCAATAAACAGGGGGCGCTTTTTTCAAATAAACCTGATCATTTTTTTTCAATAATTCTTGCAAGGCCTTTTGATTAAAACGTACATTCATTTTTCCCCAATATGAGGTTGCGGTATTTTTTTCTTCCAAGATGGAAATATCACGCACATACCCCAAAATTTCATCCTCGCCGGGACGCGTCAAAAAGGCTTGATTATCTGGCCCA
Organism: Alphaproteobacteria bacterium UBA3637; assembly: GCA_002373615.1. GTDB lineage: Bacteria > Pseudomonadota > Alphaproteobacteria > CAAHEQ01 > UBA3637 > UBA3637. The sequence continues at coordinate 12,331 of DFKU01000063.1, forward strand.
ACCAACCCCCTCATCACTTGATCAAAGGCCTTCAACTCTCCTGCCGTAATGGCATTATTTTTTGCCTCCACAGGGCTGGCGCCTTCCCCCGACATTTCAATGTTTTCGGCCGTATATAAATCAGCCTGTGCCGAAAAAGCGATTAAAAAAATAATTCCAAAAATGATTTTAAAAATATGTTTCATTCCTCTTGCCTTTTTTATTGAATAAAGGTATTCTAGCATAAAATAAATAAAAAATACAACAAAAAAAGGAGAATAAAAATGTATGATGCAACAAATGTATTTGCCAAAATTTTGCGGGGGGAAATTCCATGCAAGAAAATTTATGAAAATGACAATGTCTTGGCGTTTTATGATATCAACCCCAAAGCCAAAATTCATGCTTTGGTGATTACAAAAGGCATGTACACTGATTTTCAAGATTTTATGGAACATTCTTCCGATAAAGAAATTTCTGATTTCTTCCGCAGTATCTTGACGGTTGTGAATATGCTGGGGCTAAAAGAAGAAGGCTATCGTTTAGTTATGAATACAGGTAAAAACTCCGGTCAAGAAGTGCCTCATCTACATGCACACATCTTGGGCGGTGAACCCCTTACAACCCATACTTTATAAGCTTTTTGTTCTTGGGGGCGAACTTAAAAATCAAGTCCCCTGTAGCGGGATTACATTCACATAGAATGACTTGGACGGAATCGCCCAACTGATAAGTTCTGCCCGAATATCTGCCAACCAATCGCGTTCTTTTTTCATCAAATCTAAAATAATCCCCATGCATGCCACGGAAGGGAATAAAGCCATCGGCCCCTGTTTCATCCAATGTGATAAAAAGACCAAAGGCTGTGACCGAAGAAATACGCCCCGTGAACAATTCGCCCAGTTTTTCCTGCATGGAATTGGCCAAATACCGATCCACGGCATTTTGTTCAGCGGTGGCGCTTTGGCGTTCAGTCAAGGAAATATGCTCACAAAATTCCCCTAACTTTTTCACTTGCTCAGGCATAATACCTCCCTCCCCTAATTTTAATCCTGCCACTAACAAGCGGTGCACCAATAAATCTGAGTACCGCCGAATGGGGGAAGTAAAGTGTGTGTATTTGGATAAAGCCAATCCAAAATGCCCGATATTTTCGGGGGAATAAACGGCCTGTGCTTGTGTGCGTAGAATAAAAGTATTTAAGACATAATTTTGTTTTCCAAATTTAGAAGCACTTAAAATCGCATTAAAATCGCGTGGTAAAACAGAATTTGGAATGGACTTTTTGTTGAGACTTTTAAGGTAAGAATTTAGCGTTTCTATTTTTTCAGCGCTCGGCCGATCGTGCACACGGAAAAGTGCGCCTTTATTCAATTCAATTAAAGTTTCAGCGGCCGAGATATTTGCCAAAATCATCAATTCTTCAATCAAAGCGTTGGCGGGCGTTTGTTCGCGTAAATGCACTGATTTTACTTGCCCCTTTTTAGTTAAAATTACTTGGCGTTCGGGGACATCCAATTCCAAGGCCCCCCGTTTTTTACGTTGCTTTTCCAACAATTCATAAACCGAAATCAGGGCACTTAAATCAACATCTAACTTTTCCTTGCCATCCATCACGGCCTGCACCTGCGTGTACGTGAGTCGTGCTGCAGATTGAATCAAAGCACGGTGAAATTTATGACGCTTTTTAACCCCATTTTTGTCCAGCCAAATTTCACACACCAACGCGCCCCTGGGTTCATTGGGATTTAACGAGCAAACACCATTAGAAAGTTCAAAAGGCAACATCGGCACAACGCGGTCAGGAAAATAAGTGGAATTACCGCGCCGATAGGCCTCTTTATCCAATGCGGAATCAGGCCTTACATACCACGACACATCCGCAATCCCCACCATCACATGCCAACCTGATTTATCCTTTTCGGCCCACACGGCATCATCAAAATCCTTGGCATCTGCCCCATCAATCGTCACAAAGGGAATCTTGCGCAAATCTTTACGTATTTTGGTGATTTCCGGAAGAGTGGCTTTTCGGGCTTCTTTTTCGGCCTCTTCTGAAAAAGGCCCCCTTAAATGTGCCTCAGCCATAGAAATCAAAGTGGGGGCAAAGGCATCTTTCATATTACAAATCAGGCGCTTAAAAACACCGGCTTGATTGGCACGCACGAAACGGGGAACCTCTAAATCCAGCACATCCCCTTCTTTCAGGCGGATGGAAGGGGGGATAAATTTGACATAAAAACTTTGGTGAATCTTGCGGTCCACAGGCTCAGCCCTGCCATTTGTCCAAAGGCAGGTCACAACAACAGGTTTATCGGATATATCATCCAATGCCTCTTGTCTTTTTTGTTCAAAATGTTTCTTAAAATTGCGTCCCATGATTTAAATTGTACCCTGATTCTAAACAAAAAGCAAATTTTTTGTGGACGGGGAAGTTAAAAAATGCTAGTTTATGCCTTATGAAAATAGGTGTTTTTGATTCAGGATT
>DFKU01000056.1:0-1286 GCA_002373615.1 Alphaproteobacteria bacterium UBA3637
ATGGTGGAAATGCTGGGCGTACTGACAATCATGGGGATACTCTCTGTTGCTGGAATGTCTGCCTTTAAATCCGCCATGACCAGACACCGGGCAAATGAACTGATGAATGCAATCAGTATGCGCTTAATGACGTTGGCGGCACAACGCGCCCAAGGGACTCAACTTTCCTTAAGTGAATTTGGGACAGGAAAAGTGGGCTCGTCCACTATTTCAGTGGATACAGCGAACACCAATGCCATCGTCCTCAGTTTGTCCGATGTGCCGGCCGCAGTGTGTCAAAATATGTTTAATACAAAAGGGGCTAACGTGGTTAAAATGACCTCTAATGGAGTAGAACTTACTTCGGCTAGTGACTGTGTGGACGGGAAAGTGGTGACCATCACTTTTAATAATGATTTAGCAGTGGAAAATATGCAACAAGCCCAAAAATCATGTATTGAGGATGCGAGCATTTGTACGGGTGGCAGAGAATGTACAAGCGGTGTTTGTCAATGTCCCGAACAGCAAGAAGGACAAACTTATTGGAATGGGACAGAGTGTGTTCTATACGAGGATTGCCCCTACGTACCCAACGTAGAAAATTCTTCTGGACAAGGGTTTGGAGGCAAATTCTATGGGGAAGATGCTTGTTGCCCGGTAAGAATTGTAGAGTACTGTGAGTGTCTAGATGAAATCAATCCTGTAAATACCGGCTTTACATCAGCGCAATTAGAGGCTTACTGCAAGTGCATTTACGAGGACTCAAAAACTGACGAGGAATGCCACTCTTTATGGCCAGCATAATAATGAAATCGTGATTATTTCACGATTTCACCAGTCAAGGCAGTGGCGGAGGCGGAAGTGATTTTAACGCGAACGATTTCGCCCAACATTTTCAAGGGGGCCTTTACCACTGTCCCTTGCATATAAGGGGTATAGCCCACCAATTGGCCCCTTTGCTTACCGCGTTCGGTGAGCAAAACTTCCAATGTTTTCCCGACCGTCGCCTCATTAAAGGCGCGTTGTTGGGATTGCAACAGCTTTTGTAATTTCATCAGGCGACGGGTTTTGACTTCCTCAGGGATTTGATTTTTCATGAGACTGGCCGGTGTGCCGGGACGTGCGCTGAACTTGAATGAAAATGAGCTGGCATATTTCACGCGTTCCACCAAGTGCAATGTTTCTTCAAAGTCTTCCTCGGTTTCACCGGGGAAGCCCACAATAAAGTCAGAGGAAATCGCGATATCCGGACGCACTGCACGAAAATCAGCAATAATTTTTTCGTATTCTGCCACCGTATATTGGCG
>DFKU01000056.1:1376-14060 GCA_002373615.1 Alphaproteobacteria bacterium UBA3637
ATATAGGGCATCAACTTTTTGGTATCAGCGTGGGCATTGATAAGGTTTTGAGTGATTTTGCTGGGGTAAGAGGTCGTATAGCGAATCCTTTGAAGCCCGCGGATTTTGGCTACATCGCGGATAAGGTCGCCCAAATCCCTGCCCTGATCCCCATGCCAACAATTCACATTCTGCCCCAAGAGCATAATTTCCTTGGCGCCTGCTTTCACCAGCGCTTTGGCTTCCTTCAAAATATCCGCTGAGGGGCGGGAATATTCGCACCCCCTTGTATATGGTACCACGCAATAAGAGCAAAAATTATCGCACCCTTCCTGAATCGCCAAAAAAGCATTCGCATTACTGGTCTTTGGCATAGGTAACGCATCAAATTTAGATTCTGCCGGAAAATCTGCCTGAATCAGGCGCCCCTTTCCCCGTTGATAACGCGCAATCATTGCCGGCAATTCATGATAATTTTGGGGACCAACCGCGATATCAATCAAGGGGGAACGACGCAGGATTTCACGACCTTCCGCTTGAACCACGCATCCCGCCACTATAATAAGGGCTGACTTTTTCTTAAGATTTCCCAAGCGTCCGATTTCCGAAAAAAGCTTTTCTGAGGCCTTTTCACGAATATGACACGTATTCAATAATAAAATATCTGCTTGTTCGGGTTTATCCGTTTGATTATAACCATGCAACGCCAGCGCCTGAATCATTCGATTCGAATCGTACACATTCATTTGACAACCAAATGTTTTGACGTAAAGTTTCATAGCGGGTTTGACCTTTCTTTTTGTTTTTTATTCACATATCCCGTTAAGAGCTCTTTTAATTCCGACATAGCCTTTGTTCGTGTGTCATTATTTTTTAATCTTTTTTCAAAATCAGTATATTCGGTATCTGTTAAAATTTCACGCGCCATTTCCAGTAATTTCCGTGTTTTCCAACGGGAAGCATCCTTCATTGCCGCTTGGCGTTTTTCCGGTGTAATTTGGTAGTTTTTAAGCAGAACACTGGTCCTGGCAGGAGCAGCACGAATTAAGCTGGGATAATACCACTTATTTTCGGGGCGCTCAGAGGCCAATAAAAGTAAGGTATAAGGGTGTTGAAATTCACCAAAAAAAGCATTTTCATCCTTTGAATTTTTTACCAATTTACTTTGATATTCTTTCAACTCTTGTCTGCGTTCGGGAGAAGTATCATAACTTTGCAATAACTCCGCCAATTTTACTTGAGCTTCGGCGTTCCCATTTTCCGCCGCCAACTGATACATATAGAGAGCCTGCTTTTCATCTTTTTTCAGCGTATTAATTCCTTGCATATAGCTGTCCGCCAACTTCATCTGAGACACATCATCATTATAGGCAATGGCGCATACATCTAAAGCCATCATTTCTGCCTCTATTTGTTTTTCTTGACGATATTTATCCGCCATTGGACAATACGCCATGGCGGGAATCCCCCAAAACACCATCCATAAAAAAACTATTTTTTCAAAACAACGTCCACCCATTGAATTTCCTCCTCAACCGGAACATAAGTCCCAAAAAATGGTTGCTCCATATCAGGATATAAAACGCCCGATGGCAAATAAATTTCCTTTTCAAAAGCCAAAGCTCCTTTTGTATTATAGGCTAAAGCATAAATTTTTTCAGGAACCGATACAACCTCCTGAGTTTTATTTTTTAAAGTACCTTCAATTAAAATAGCATCCCCCGTTGGCGTTTTACGAAAACGTACCGATTGAACGGAAGGCATTTGTTGCGTTTGAATAGGATGGATTTCCTCCGTCACAGCTGGCAATTCTTGGACTTGTGAAACCACAATTTGTTCGTTTTCCACAACTTTGGGTACAACTTTTTTGGGCACTTTCGGTGAAACTAAGACCGACTTTTTTTGATGCATATAATCTATCGTAGACACTGGAGGCATCAACAAAGATCGATTGAGTAATAAGTCACGATACAGCCACACCATTACCATAAAACAAATTAACAAGATAGAACATAATAAAATCCAAAAATAAGGAATAATAGAAGATGTTTTTTGAATTTGAACAGGTCGAAAAGCCTCAGGTAAAACAGGTTTTTCATTGGCTGGGGAAATTTCTGGCGTTTTAAGCGTTATCTTTTCCGTTCTGGTTTGAACAGACAAAACCGCATCATCGGGCGGAACAAGAGATGCTATTTTTGAAGGAGAAACCTCTTGTTTTTGATGGAACATAAAAATATGTTGGCATGCAGAACATTGCACTTTTTTGCCGTTGGAAAGCTTGATTTCCGATGGAATTTGATATTTTGCAGAACATTTTGGACATGTAATAAGCATTTTTTTCTTTCCCTTTTTGTAAAAATGGTGTACATAGTATATACTAGTTTTAAAAAAAGATGCAAACACTTTTTAAAAAAAGGATAAAAAAATGACATCAAACGAAGCTCTTTCGCCTGTAATTGCCGAATTTAACGGTGTTTCGTTTCGCTATAAGGGAAGCACAGATGTTTTAAAAGACATTCATTTTTCATTGGCCCCCGGCTCCTTTCATTTTATGACAGGGGAAAGTGGCGCCGGAAAAACATCTTTATTGGGACTCCTTTATTTAGATCATTTACCGACAAAAGGACGTGTGCGTTTATTTGGGCAAACGGTGGATTCTTTATCCCGTTCGGCCAAAGCAATGGTACGTCGTCAAATTGGGGTTGTTTTTCAAGATTATCGTTTGTTAGAACATTTAACAGCTTTTGATAATGTCGCCCTGCCCTTACGTTTAATTGGGGAAAAAGAAAGTGAAATCAGACGTCATGTTTCTGAATTGTTGGCTTGGGTGGGATTAGAAAAACAGATGCGTGCTTATCCTCAAGAATTATCCGGCGGAGAGCAACAGCGCATTGCCATTGCCAGAGCAGTCATCCACAAGCCTTCTCTGTTATTGGCAGATGAACCGACCGGAAACGTGGACGATGCTATGGCTAAACGTTTGTTGCATCTGTTCTTGGAACTCAATAAGTTAGGGACAACGGTTGTCGTAGCGACACACAATATGGAATTGGTACGGACGTTTCAATTTCCTCAACTGCATTTAAATCACGGGAAATTGGAATTGATTCCGCCTTTAACATCCTACACTGATATGGCGACCAGACTGTTAAACAAAGGAAATAAAGATGCGCAAGAAAAATGATTTTTTATTTACAAAAGATGCCACTCGTTTTTACTTTCCATGGATGTGTTGGTTAATGGTTTTTATTAGCACTTTCATTTGTGGTGGGGGCATGCTGATTTATAATTCCTTAACCGGTTGGCAAAGGGGGGTATCAGAATCGCTGACCGTACAGATTAATACCTATGATGAAGAAGGACGTGATCGAGGGGAATTGGTTTTACAAGATGTAGAAAAGGCTTTATCCATCTTGCGCACTACTCCGGGTGTTATCGGCGCCAGTGTTTTGAGTGATGCCCAAATGAATGATTTGATGGCGCCGTGGGTGGGGGCAGATGTTGCCGTGACGTCTTTACCGGTACCCAAACTGATTGATGTGGCAATAGATGCGGATAATCCACCGTTTTTAGAACAACTGAAGGCTGATTTATCGGCTCATGTTCCATCAGCCACCATGGACAGTCACAGGATTTGGTTGTCTGAATTAGTTCAATTATCCAATCATATCTTAAAATTAATCATATTTGTTTTAATTTTATTGGCAACAACAACCGGTTTTACTGTGGCCTATACAACACGTTCCACCTTAAAAATCCATGAAGGGGTCATTAAATTGGTCCACATGATGGGGGCAAAGGATTTATATATCACAGAGAAATACGCTTTATTAAATGCAAAATATGCTTTATTTGGAAGCATTTTGGGTACAATAACGGCCTTGCCTTTATTGTGGTTTATCATCAGTTTTTTTCAAAAGGCTTCCGAAACCGTTTTTCAAACACAATATTCCTCCATTCAATGGGGAATTTTAGGGGGAATTCCAATAGTGGTTGCCGTGTTAGCCTTTATGACAACTTTTAAAACAGTTCTTTCTTATTTGAGGCGATTTTTATAATGAAATTTTTAAAAACTTTTTTGGGATATTTCTTTGTTTTATTGGGAACCATTTGGGTCATTGGTTTTATTGCCTTTTCTTGCTATGCTATCGGGATGAAATATAGACCAACCGAGACAGCTGAAGCCATTGTTGCTCTGACAGGGGGGAATGATCGCATTAAAGAAGCGATTCGTTTATTGGAAGAAGATAAGGCACCGAAACTTTTCATTTCTGGGGTCAATGGGAATGTAACGGGATTTCATTTATTAAAAGAAGTTTCCAAAGAAACACAAGAAAAAATAGAATTAGGATACAAGGCCAAAACAACCCGAATGAATGCCGTTGAAACAGCCGAATGGGTACAAAAAAACAACATTCACACCATTATTTTGGTGACCAGTTTTTACCATATGCCCAGAAGTTTATTAGAGGTTAAAAGAGCCATACCAAATTTAAAAGTTTCACCATTTGCTGTCTTTCCCAAAAGTTTTGGAGAAAATACGGATTGGTTGCACACACGTTATGCGTGGCAATTGTTTTTAGAGTATCATAAATTTTTAGTAGATTATTTTTTTAAAGGAGTTGTACAATGATTAGATCTGTTTTATTTTTAATTACCTTTTATTTATTTACAGCGGTGTTATTCACACTGATGTTGCCCACCTTGATTTTGCCGAGATGCGTAGCCTTTTATTTCCTGTCGTTTTGGACAAAAGGCGCCAGATGGTTATTAAAGGTATTTTGCCACGTTGAAGTGCGCATTAGAGGCTTGGAAAATTTACCCCAAAAGAATGGATATATTGTGGCATCAAAACATGAATCCGCCATGGAAACGGTATTATTCCATAGTTTAGTTCCCAATGTCTTTTATGTGTTTAAACGAGAATTGTTATGGATACCATTGGCCAACTTACATGCCCTGAAGACAGGCTGTGTTGGCATTGACAGAAGCGGCAGATCTGTTACCATGCGCAAGATGTTAGAAAAAACAAAAAAACATCTAGCAGAAGGGCTCAACTTGGTCATTTTTCCGGAAGGGACACGGGTGGCGCCCGATGCCCCCACAAAATGTGCCCCAGGGGTTGCCTTTTTATACGCCAATTGTAATGTGCCTGTGGTACCTGTCGCACTGAACACAGGGTATTGTTGGGCAAAAAATAAAACCTTAAAGCATGCGGGAACAGTTACCGTTTCATTCTTAAAGCCTATTGAACCCGGATTAGAAAAACGTGAATTTTTACATAAATTAGAAACAGAATTGGAAGCTGAGCAAAAGAAATTACCGCATCCGCAAGGAAAAAAATGCACTTAAAAGAACAATGGATTTTGGGGCTTTATTCGGATACTTCTGGGCAAGAGGTGGAGGTTGCCTGTGTCTTGACGGACGGGCTGGATATTTTGAAAGTGGAAAATTCCTTGAATCGACCCTACCCTTACGAATTAAAAGATAAGTTATTAAATATCAATGATGAACACGTGGCTGATAAAAACTATCTGGACACTTTGGAAAATGAAGTAACTGAATTTTTTATCGGGGTTTTAAAAGAAGCGTTAGAATCCACCGCCGTAAAACCTGATTATATTTCGGTAATGGGCCCCATTATTAAAAATTCACCACAAGAAAAGAGGACCATAGAAATCGGTGATTTAAGGAAAATAGCAAGCCTGTTTAAAATCCCCGTTATCGGGCATTTTATGCAGGCGGATTTAATGGCAGGGGGTGTTGGAAGCCCTTTGAAAGCTGTCTTTTGGGAAGCTTTATCAAGGAATATTGAAAAGCCGTTGATTATTGCAAATGTGGGGGGAATTTTAAAGTTGACCTATTTGGGGCCCAGTGGCGAAATGATGGGCTTTGATGTGGGAATCGGCACCCGTTTGATGGACGAGTGGGTATTCAAAAAAACAGGCCAAAGTCAAGATGAAGATGGGTGGTTGTCGGCGCAAGGGAAAGCAAATAAAAAAGTAGTAAAAGCGATGTTAGCGCATCCCTATTTCAATCAAAAGCCCCCAAAGGCTGTGGCACCCGAAGAATTTGGCTCTTTAATTGATCAGTTGGAAGGATTATCGCCTGCCGATGGATGCGCCACTTTGGTGGATTTTTTTATTGAAAGCTTTAAAAAGGCAGATCGCTTTTTACCCGAAAGAGCCAAAAAAGGCATTGTCATTGGGGGGGGATTAAAAAATCCCAGCTTATTTTTGGCCCTTAAACAAGCCTTACCGGAGATTCAAAAGGGAACAGAATGTTGGACCTTTCATGAACATTTGAACGCCATTGGGACAGCCTTTTTAGGGGCAAGGCGTTTGATGAATCTGCCCATCAGTTTGCCCTCAACAACAGGGGTCAAAGAGGCGATCAGTGGCGGTGAAGTTTTTGAGCCCCAACCTGATAAATAAAAAAGGCATAGTCCTTTAAACTATGCCAAAAAATAAAAATCAAGAGATTTTAAATTTTTATAAGCCCATGGATAAAGGCGTAGAGGGCGATAACGGCCACTAGACCAATTATCCAAGCGAGTTTCTTTTCGCCTGAGGTAAAAAGTTTTCCGCCTTGATTTTTGCGGGCGCACCAATAAACAGGCAAGCCCAGCGCAATAAACACCACCGCCATCAACAGGTAAGAAAGCCCTGCGGCATAAATCAGCCAAATGGCGTAAATGCTACCAAAGACTGCAGTTAAATGTGCCACCCAGCGGGAAATACCCAAATTTTGATTAAATTCATGATCCGAGCAGATTTTCCATAAGTACAAACAGCTCATCAAATACGCCGGCAAAACCATCACGCCTGTGATAGACAGCATTGTATTCCATGCGTTATTGGAAAAATAAACCAGCAGCATGGCGGCCTGCATCATAAAGCTGGTGACCCACAGAGAAACTGAGGGTGCCCCCGCGTTATTTTCAGTCGCGAAGCATTTCGGGAAGTTCCCGTTTTGTGCCATAGACTGAGGCATTTGTGCCACTATCATCGTCCAGCTGAGCCAGCTGGCCAGCACGGCGATAATAAGGCCTATATTCATCATCCATGCGCCCCATTTACCAACGACGTGTTCCAACACACCGGCGGTAGAAGGGTTCGCAATTTTGGCGAGTTCTTCTTGGCTCATGAGGCCAAAAGGCAGAATGGAGAGCAACACATAAATCGCCAAACACCCCAAAAAGCCCAACATGGTCGCACGTCCCACATCCGATTGGCTTTTGGCACGACCTGATAAGACCACTGCCCCTTCAATACCGATAAAGCTCCATAATGTTACCAGCATTGTGCTTTTGATTTGCGTACTTAAATCACCCAAGTTGTGGCCGTGCATGTGTCCCCAAAAATCAAAGTCAAATTGGCGCACATTGAAAACACAGGCCAAAATCAAAATGAACAAGATAAGAGGCACTATTTTTGCAATGGTGGCTATCAGGTTGATTTGAGTCGCTTGCTTCACACCGCGCAAGACCAAAAAATTAAAGCCCCAGATGAGAAGAGAGCCACCGATAATGGAATTCAAATTATTGCCCCCTGTAAAAACGCCAGGGAAGAAATAATCAAGGGCATCCATCGTGATGACAGCATAGCCCACATTCCCGAAAATCTGGCAGAGCCAATAGCTCCACCCGATGTTAAAGCCCATATAGGGACCAAAGCCGGAACGAGCGTACATGTAGATGCCTGAGGTCAAGTCGGGCTTCACTGTGGATAAAATACGGAAAGTGTTCGCGATAAAGTAAATCCCAACGCCTGTAATGAGCCACGCCAACAGGACGGCACCCACTGCTGCCCCTTGCGCCATGTTTTGAGGAAGCGAAAAAATGCCGCCCCCAATCATAGAGCTGATGACAATGCCGGCCAGGCCAAAGACTCCTAATTTTCCTGCGCTGCTTATTGTATTTTTTTTCATTTGATACTCCTTTTTAAAAGGGCAACCCCGAAGGATTGCCCGTCAGTTTATTTTTTCTTTTTTGCATTTAAATCCACCAAGGGCGCATACTCAAAGTTCAAAAAGCCCAAAGCAGTTAAACAATACCCAAAGTTTTGTGTCACATTCACAAAATTATGATAAAATTGAAATTCGCTGTGTTGTTGGCAACCGCGGATTTGCAGTTCATGATTCAAGGATTTTGTGAGCCACATTTCGCAGTGGGCTTTGGCAATATCATCATCAATGAAAGTGTCAAAGTATTCCACATACTCGGCAGCCCAACCGCCCAAGAATTTACCACGTTTATCTTTACCCCAAACGATACCGACACCGGTGGCGATGGCTTTGTGTTCTTCAGAACGGGCGCCATTGCCTGCCATGATGACTTCCAGTACTGCGCCATGCTTAAAGTGTTTTTCCACTTGTTCCACGGGCACAATATTGCCGTAAAGTTCGGGTGGCAAGACAGACGTGTACGGAATGACGTTGAAGTCTTGAATTTTGGCCTGCATCAAAGCAGAGTCATAACAAAATGTTTCAAAAGGTTGTGGAGGAATTCCATCCTCGGCCAACCCTGCCCCACCGGTATGAAATGCCAACGTGGGATAGCGTGTTCCTAATTGCATAATTTAGTCTCCTTATATAAAAAGTTGTTTTTGGTTGCGTCATTACAACCATGAATTGATATAGGCGCCACAAAGGGCACCCGTCAACCTAGACAAAAGGCGAAAGAAAAAACTTGATTTTTCTGGGGGGCATTGCTAAACTGATAAAAAGAGAAAGGATAGAAAATGAAAAAAATTTTATTTGCATCTTTATTGTTGTTGGGGGCCTGTGCCAATGAAGTATCCTTGGATAACTTAGAGGCCGAAGAAATTTACACAAAAGCCTATCAATACTTTCAAGACACCGACTATGAAAAAGCAGCTGAAGCTTTTGATAAAATTGAACAACAATATCCGTATTCGGAATGGGCGGAACGGGCTCAAATTATGATGGCCTATGCGCAATATAAGCAAAACGAATATACGGATGCCATCATGACTTTGGATCGCTTTTTACAATTGCACCCCGGGAATAAAAATGCATCCTATGCGTTATATTTGAAGGCGTTGTGCTATTTTGAACAAATGTCTGATCCCAAACGTGAACAGGAAATGAGCCAAAAGGCAGACGATACCTTCCGGGAATTATTGGCGCGTTTTCCAAATTCCAAATATGCTGAAGATGCCAAAGTTAAATTAAAAACCATTCAAAATACTTTAGCCGGAAAAGAATTGGCTGTGGGGCGTTACTATCAGCAACATGAAGATTATATCGCCGCTATGAATCGTTTCCAAATTGTGTTAAAAGATTACCCAAAATCCAATCAAGTGGAAGAAGCCTATTATCGTTTGACCGTTTGTTATCGGGCATTGGGCCTCACCCATCAAGCGGGCGAAGTCTTTCAAGAATTAAAGGCAAGATTCCCTAAATCTGACTGGATTAAATACGCCGATAAATTATTTTAAAGGATAAAAATGCTGACCCAGCTGATTGTTCAGAACTTTGTTTTAATTGATAGATTAGACTTAAGCTTTGATCGTGCTTTAAGTGTTTTCACAGGCGAAACGGGGGCTGGAAAATCTATCTTATTAGATGCTTTATCCTTGGTATTGGGCGCACGTGGGGAAGCGCGTTTTGTCAGAAAAGGTGAAAAAATGGCCACCCTATCAGCCAGCTTTCACTTAAATAAAAATCACCCTGTTTGGGAAATCTTAGAGGAGCAAGGATTAGAATCAGAAGAAGATTTGATTTTAAGACGCACTTTATCGGTTGATGGCAAAAGTAAGGCCTTTATTAATGATCAACCTGTGGGGTTAAACTTGTTAAAACAAGTGGGGGATTTGTTGGTAGAAATTCATGGGCAATTTGCGACACATTCACTATTAAATCCTGCCACACACCGATTGACTTTGGATAGGTATGGGGCTTTAGAAAAGGAATTAAAGGCAGTTCAAAAAACGTGGCATACCTGGCAAGATAAGAAAAAAGAACGCCTTGAATTAGAGGAAAATTTGGCAAAAAATGCTGCTGATGAAGCCTATTTAAAAGAATGTGTGGATGAGCTGAATAAATTGCATCCTAAAAAGGGCGAAGAAGAAACTTTAACCCGGCGTAGAGCCACCCTGATGAATGCTGAAAAGTTGGGCGAAAATTTAAAGAATGCACAAAACATTTTGGATGAAGAAGACCGTGGGGCTTTGGGATTAGTGGGGCATTTGCGCTTTTATTTAGAGCAAGCAGAACGCTTCAATGAAGCCGACATAAAGCCTTTGATGGATGGGGTGGATATGGCTGAAAATGCTTTGCAAGAAATTTCTGAGCGTGTGGAATACCTGCTGTCAGATATGGGGGATGAAAACGAACTGACGGAAATTGATGACAGGTTATTTGCCCTGCGGGATATTGCGCGCAAGCATCATGTGAGTTTGGATGAATTACCGGATTTGACGGATAAATTGCAAAATGAATTGAATCAAATTGTGCACGCAGAAGATGAAAAAGCCCGTTTAATGCGGGCAGAAGAAGAAGCGCGGATAAGCTATGAGGGGGCAGCCAAGGCTTTAACAAAGGCGCGTCAAAAGGCCGCAACTGCCCTTCAAAAAGCCGTTATGAATGAACTGCCCGATTTAAAATTGGAAAAGGCACGCTTCCATGTGGAAATAAGCGGATGTGAGCCTTCCGAAAACGGGATGGATCAAATTACCTTTATGATTGCGACCAATAAGGGAACGGATTTTATGCCTTTGCATAAATGCGCGTCGGGAGGTGAATTGGCGCGCATTATGTTGGCCCTTAAAGTCAATTTGAATGAAGGCAATCAAACCCTTATTTTCGATGAAATTGACACGGGGATTTCTGGCGCAACCGCCAGCGCTGTGGGCGAACGGTTGGCACGCCTGGGCGAAAAGCACCAAACTTTGGTTATTACCCATTCACCGCAGGTAGCCGGCTGTGGTAAGCATCATTATCGCGTTTCCAAAGCAGAGACAGAAGAGGCCACGATTACCTCTGTGCAAAAATTGACGCCCGCTGAACGGGTGGAAGAAGTGGCCAGGCTTTTGTCCGGCGCACATATTACCGAGGCAGCCCGAACAACCGCCAAAGAATTATTAAAAGTATAAAAAATCCCCCAGTGAGAGGGGGGGATTTTAAGTTTTTTAAGCATCTACTAAAGTATTTCCATCGCACTTTTTACCAGCGGGTGGTTGTTCTACAATACATGCCTCAGGATTATTATCATAATGCATATAATATCCATTTTCACAATGATAAGCCCCCGTTTTATCTGTACAGTCCTCATACAATAGTCCACCAACATCACAAAACATCCCTGTCGGTGGTGTTGTTACTTTCATTTCCCCATTTTCACAACGAAGATAATCTGGACCATTGCAACCTTCAAAACCTTCAACGCAGACAAATTCGTCTTCATCATTACAGATCATTCCGAATGGTTGTGAATCTACAACCAATGTTCCATCATCAAAGCAATATAAAGTTAATCCATTTTGACAACTCGACTCACCTGGGGTACATATGCCATCCACTAATTCATCCCCTTGACAATATTTTCCTGAAGGAACTTCCCCATCTTGCACCCACCGAACACATCCTGCCTCATTTTTGCATATTTCATACGTTCCTCTAAAGCAACGAGTTTCCCCCAGGGAACAAGATTCGGTTACATCCACCAAATTATCATTTTCATCACATTCTTTTCCACAAGGGGGTGTGATTTGGAGCCAACTACCTGGCCCGTCATGACACACTTGATACTGTCCATTATGGCAACGATACTGTCCCCAATTTTGCCCATATTCCCAGGAACAAAGTATAGTTTCCACCACATCACCATTACAGGATTTTCCAGAAAGGGTACCGGCCGTTCCCCATACCCCATTCACACACTTTTCCAGTACCCCTGATTCGCAGCGATATTGACCATTGGTGCACCCATTATCTGGGGGTTCTGTTCCGCCTGAGGGGTCAGAGGAACTTCCCATTGATAAATCGGCGTTATAAGTCAGTTTAACTGTGGCGGTGGTGGCGCAGTCACTGGGTTCAAATTTTTGAATCAGGGCTGTTTTCATATTTTGCATGTGGTTACAAACGGTCTCACTCACCCCTGTGATGGTGAGAGTAAATTGATTATCCCCACTGACCCAAGCTTTTGCGCCATCGGGCCCTTTAACATCGAACGTATACCCTGTTGGATTTGTAAATTCCGACAAAGAGGGTGTTCTGCCCCCCATGGTGACCTGTCCCGCCACGACAACCGCACGTTTGAAGGCCTCGTTTAGGAGTTCGTTGGCCCTGTGGCGATTCACGGCATTGTTGTAGCCGGCAATGCCTGCAACCGAGAGGACACCCATCACGGCCAACACGCCCAGCATTTCAACCATAGAACGACCAGTTTGTCCTTCCCTTAAAGCGTAAGGGAAGGTGTAGGATGGGTTTTGTTCAAAACCCCTCTGACTCCCCTTGTGCTTCAAGGGGAGTATGGATCCTCGGATCTCGCTGACGCTCGTCCAAGGATGACAGGTGGGGCTAGAACACCCACACTCACCCGTCATTGCGAGCCCGCATTTTTTATATCCCGTCATTGCGAGCCCGACAGGGCGTGGCAATCTGCAAGAGATTGCTTCGTTGGCAAAGCCGCCTCGCAATGACAATGAGGGGGTGAAACGTCCACACTTCTCTGTCATCCCT
>DFKU01000045.1 GCA_002373615.1 Alphaproteobacteria bacterium UBA3637
ACCCCCATCACGGCCAGCACGCCCAACATTTCAACCATACTGCGACCATACTGTGCGTATTGTGCATATCTGGGCGCGTTGAAGCTACACCAAGTGGATCCTCGGATCTCGCTAACGCTTGCCCAAGGATGACAGGTCGGGGTAGAATGACCTTGTTGAAATACTGCGTCATTCTGAACAAGCATAGCGCGATTCAGAATCTTATTTATATTTTTCTTTGTCATTTTCTTCATCCTTTCGTTTTAAGTGACAATTAAAAAATTCCACTTATCATAAGTGGACGGATGCTAATAAACTGCGTTAAGAATACAGCGTTGCCTATTCAATCTATTCGGTCAACCATCCGCCCGAAGGCGGATCCTTAACATCGGATTTATTAGGTCCGACACTCTGGCTTTTGCCAAAATGCGAGTTCAGATTAGTAGAGTTTTTGATAATTGTCAATACTATTTGACTCTTATATTAAAAAAGATTATACTTTTCCCTATGACTTACATTGATGCACATTGTCATTTATTAAAAGAAAGTGAATTGTCAGACGCCCAAATGGTGGGGGTCAAGCGGTTGATGGTCAATTCAGCAAAACCTGATGAATGGGAAAAAATCTTAAATCTTAAAAAAGAAGGCATTATCCCCAGCATTGGCATTCATCCGTGGTATGTGGGGGAAACCACAGGAGATTGGGCCCAAAAAATGGAAAAAATCTTGGCTGAAAATTCCAAAGTGCAAGTGGGGGAAATTGGCTTGGATAAATTAAAACCTGATTTTAACAAACAAAAGCAAGTCTTTTTGACGCAATTAAAATTAGCACAAAAATATAACCGCGTTGCCAGCATCCACTGTGTCAGGGCTTGGGGCGAGATGATGCCCATCTTGCGCCCATTCAAAAAAGATACGCGTATGCTGTTTCATGGCTTTTCGGGCGATAAAATTGTGGTGGGATTTTTGGCAGATTCGGCCAGTTATTTTTCCGTTCATAATGGGGCAAAAATTCCTTTAATACCCGCTGATAAATTGTTGATTGAATCCGATGCGCCAGATGGGATGACTTCGCCTGTTGCTCTGCCCTTTTTATATCAACAACTGGGGGTTAAGGCTGAGCAAATTGAAGCCAATTTTGAAAGGCTGATGAATGGAAGATAGGTTAAGCCGGATGCGCTTGATGGTGGGGGAAAAGGCTTTAAAGCGCCTAAAAAAAGCGCATGTATTGGTGGCAGGGTGTGGTGCTGTCGGGGGCTTTGCGATTGAAGCTTTGGCGCGCTGTGGCATTGGGCATTTAACAATTGTGGATAATGATGTCGTTTCCATCAGCAATATCAACCGGCAATTGGTGGCGCTGCATTCCACTTTAGGGCAAAAAAAAGTGGAAGTCATGCGGGCGCGTGTGCTGGATATTGCACCTGAAATAAAAGTAGATGTGGCGGATAAACTGATCAATTCTGAATCGGTGGGGGAAATTTTAGCATGCAAACCTGACTTTGTGGTGGATGCGATTGACAGCCTGAACCCCAAGGTGTGTTTGATTGAGGCTTTGGTAAAGGCTGGAGTTCCCTTTGTGTCGTCCATGGGGGCGGCGATGAAGACACGCCCTGAGTTGGTGCGGGTGGCAAAGATGAAGGATTCCTATCAATGTCCTTTGGCAGCGTTTATCAGAAAGCGTTTGCGCCGGCGGGAGGTCCCCCTTGATTTTCCTGTGGTTTATTCCCCCGAAAAGCCCGATAAAGCGCATTTAAAAATGCCAGAAGAAGCCGAACAAAAATCAGGGCGTGTACGGCATGAGATGGGGAGCCTGCCCACCCTGACAGGGATTTTCGGACTCACCGCTGCACAGGTTGCGTTGGATTATTTTATGGAAATTGATTTTTATCCAAAAGCCTGATCATATGTGTAACACAATCGGCATTTAAACCCTTTCCGAATAAATAATGACTTTGTAAGGTACATTCTTCATAGGTTAAAATACCTTCTTCATTATAATGGACATTTCTGACATAAGGTCCGCCCAATTGACAACCCGAAAGAAACAACAAAAAAATTGCAGAAAATAATTTATACATCTTCGTTCCTTTTTTCACGAGATTCTTCGCGTACGCTCAGAATGACGTGGAATATGAAAAGTGCCACTTGGCGTAAAAGTGGCTGGACGTTCAAATCTACGAAAACGACGTAGTGCGGTATATTTTCCGCACGCGGCTTTTATTTTACCGCCATCCAACCGAAGTTGTCAGGCAATAATTATCGCATTATAAAGCGCGTTTTCATAAGGATTTGAACCCTTTTGAACGGACGCCAACCCGCTCAAAACGAATTTTAACATAAATAAAATTGAATTGCAAGTTTAATCGTCTTTTTGAGCCAATATATCGTGCATACGGGTGGCGCAAGCGGAATTTTCGGGAAGATCTTTTAGGGCCCGCTTGGCCATTTGGAGTGCTCTGTCGCGCTTATCAGTAGTTAAATAAAATTCGGCCATAGAACACTGCGCAAAGGCTGGTTGTTTCAGGCGGTCATAAGCTTTCGCCATCAATTGCCACACCAATGGCGAATCCGATTCGGTCAATGTGGCATGATTTAAATGATCCAAAGCATTTTTGGCATCCCCCTTGGCCGCACGTTCCAATAAACTCTGTGCCAGGGAAATACGAATAAGGGCGGCATCCGGTAACAATTCCACAGCCCGTTCATAATCCTTTATGGCTGCATCAAGACGCCCTGTTTCAAATTCAAACTGTCCCTTTAATTCATACAAGTAGCCATTGTCAGATTCAGTTTTTAAAAGACTTTCCAGTGCAGAGAGAGCTTTATCCGTTTTATGATCACGATAATCGGCAATGGCACGGGCATAAATATCATCGGAGGTTTGTCCTGCATATTTTAAGCGCACCAACTTTGGTTCCCACAAAAAGCCTGCCAGTTTTGCCTTGATACGGGTAAAATTTTTATCCTCTTTGACTGGACCTGCTTTATCCACAAAGCGTTGCAGATTTTGCCGGCGGTCGCTCGTCATCGGATGCGTGCGCATATAGTTTTGAAATTCATCAGCATTTAGGCGTTCCTGTGCTTGAATTTCTTTCATGACATTGGTAAAGCCCTGCATGGAATAGCCGAGTTTATTTACCACATCCACCGCCACACGATCGGCTGAGCTTTCTTCGGTTTGGCGATATCCTGCAAAAGTGCCCATAGCAGAACTTTGAGAGCCCAACATGACTGCAATACCGGCATCAGGGCGCCCCGCCACAACCGCCAACAAGCCCCCCATCAGTGTAGAAATCAAGGCGGTTGTTTGGGCTTGCTCCATTGCGGCCATTCCGCGTGTGATATGCCCGCCCACAATGTGACCTGTTTCATGGGATAAAACGAAGACCAAATCATCAGCACTTTTGGCTGAGGTAATCAGGCCTGTATGCACAAAAATCGTTTGTCCGCCGGCCACAAAAGCATTGATACTGGGGTCGTTAATCAGGACAACTTCTGCATTTTCCGGGGGCAAATGAACAACCTCAAAAATTTGCTGGATATAATTTGTGAGCGTATTTTCAATTTCACTATCCCGAATGACGGAAAGTGCAAGAGCCCCTTGTCCCCACAACAATATCATCAAGATTAAAATGATTTTCTTCATGAGGTTATGATAGAGCGCTTTTGATGAAAGGTCAAGGGATTTTTATAGCTCGGCGAGTTCCAATTCGGAAAGTTTTTTAATGCGGTCGCGTAAGTGTGCAGCCAATTCAAAGTTTAAATCCTCTGCCGCAGCCAACATTTGTTTTTTAAGTTCTTCCACAGAATCAGGTAATTTTTCGGCAGATTCCACTTTTGTTCCCGTTAAATCATTAAAGTCTTTTATTAAATCCGGAATTGCCTTTTGAATGCCCTTTGGCGTAATCCCGTGCTCCGCATTAAAGGCCATTTGTTTTTGGCGACGGCGGGCAGTTTCCTTGAGGGCAACATCCATAGAGCCCGTCATTTTATCCGCATATAAAATCACACGCCCTTCAGCATGGCGGGCGGCGCGCCCTATCGTTTGAATAAGGGAAGTAGCCGAGCGCAAAAAGCCCTCTTTATCCGCATCCAAAATGGCAACCAGCGCGACCTCGGGGATATCCAAGCCTTCACGCAACAGGTTGATGCCCACCAGCACATCAAAAGTCCCTAGACGCAATTCACGGATAATTTGGATACGTTCCAAGGTATCAATATCCGAGTGCATATACTTGGCCTTCACGCCATTTTCATTTAAATATTCCGTTAGATCCTCGGCCATTTTTTTGGTAAGTGTTGTAACCAGAACGCGGTGTTTTTTGGCAGATTCGGTCTGACATTCGGCAACTAAATCTTCCACCTGAGTTGCCACAGGACGCACCACACATTCCGGATCCAAAAGTCCTGTCGGGCGGATGATTTGTTCGGTAAAGACGCCTTTAGCTTGTTCCAATTCCCATGGGCCAGGAGTTGCCGAAACAAAAATCGTATCAGGGCGCATTTTGTCCCATTCTTCAAACTTCAAGGGGCGGTTATCCAAGCAAGAAGGCAGGCGAAAGCCATACTCGGCAAGGGTGGATTTACGCGCGCGATCCCCCTTATACATCGCCCCGATTTGCGGCACCGTCACATGGCTTTCATCAATAAAAACCAGGGCGTCTTTCGGCAGATATTCAAACAAAGTTGGCGGGGCTTCTCCGGGCGCGCGTCCCGTCAAATGACGCGAATAGTTTTCAATGCCTTTACAAGAACCCGTTGCCTCAATCATTTCTAAATCATAGCGCGTGCGCTGAGCAAGCCGTTCAGCCTCCAAAGGCTTACCATTATTTTTGAAAAAGTCCAGTTGGTTTTTAAGTTCAGCTTTAATGGTTTTGATAGCTTGAGAAAGGGCGGGACGCGGCGTCACATAGTGACTGGCCGGGAAAACGGTAATTTCGGGAAGATCTAATTTCTTCTTGCCTGTCAAGGGATCAAATTCTGAAATGGATTCCACTTCATCCCCAAAAAAAGAAATGCGCCAGGCCAAGTCTTCATAGTGACTGGGGAAAATATCCAGCACATCTCCGTTTAAGCGAAAGCAACCGCGTTCAAAAGCCATATCGTTGCGCTTATATTGAAGCTCGGCCAACTTGCGCGTGAGTTCCGGAATTTCAACAGAATCGCCAGGACGTAAGGAAAAGGCCATCGCTGAATAACTTTCCGCATCCCCGATACCATAAATGCAAGAAACGGAGGACACCACAATCACATCCCTGCGTTCCAACAGGTGGCGCGTGGCTGAGTGGCGCAGGCGGTCAATCTGCTCGTTAATGGCGGAATCCTTTTCAATATAGGTATCTGTCTTGGGGATATAGGCCTCCGGTTGATAATAATCATAATAAGACACAAAGTATTCCACCGCATTATTCGGGAAAAAAGTTTTCATTTCGGCATAGAGCTGCGCCGCCAAAGTTTTATTGTGGGCCAGGATAAGTGCGGGCCTGTGCATTTCATTGATGATATGCGCCATTGTAAAAGTTTTTCCGGATCCTGTAATACCCAGCAAAACTTGGTTATGCGCCCCATTTTGAAGCCCCTGCACCAATTCGGCAATCGCCTGAGGTTGATCCCCCGCAGGTGAAAAAGGGGAATGCAAATCAAAGTCTGCCTCCCCCTGCAAATCCGGTTTATTATAAAGCGGTATCATTTTTGGGATTTCCTTTTTTGTGTCTTCTTCTTAACTGGATTTTTTGAAGGTGATTTTTTCAGGACCTTCTGCTTCCTGGATTTTAATTCATTTGTCAAAATCAGCACACTGTCTTTTGCATCACGAAACATTTCTCGCCATGTGGGAAGCGGATTTTCCAATGCACTGAGGCGCATATATAAATCAAGTAAAATGACTAACACAGAAAAAATCAATACAGGAATTATACTTTGATTCATACGCATTGTCAGCATAGATAAAAACGACAAAATAAGCAGATGGGAAAATATAATCGCGGTTGATTTTGAAGACAATTTTGAGACAATGTCAGATGGAAAGGTGATAATTTTTTTTTGAAAAAAGAAAGCTAATCCTAAAATAATTCCTTCAAACAAATAGTATCCATAGGCGGTTATTGTTTGAAATAATCCCCCTTGAGAGACAAAATATGTCCACACCCCAGACCATAAAAAACCAATCAAAAATGAAGTTGTTTCGCCTAAGATTAATTTTTTTTGCAACAATTTAAAACGAGAATATACCATAACAGATATTCCCAACAAGGCTGATTCTGCAATGATCATTCGTGGGATCCCGGACATAATGGGTCCCACGCACACAATCCCAAGCATCCAAGAAAAAGAAACCAATGATGACGTAAGTGGAAAACGATTAAAAAAGACAAAAACTGCCCACAAAAGCCCCCAAACTGCTGTCAGAGCAAAAGAATAAAAAAGAGAATGTCCCCAAAATTGATAGAAAAAGAGAACTGAAAAATAACATAATAAAGCGGATAAGCCATACTTCCATGTTTTAGATGGAGATAATGCAGAAATACTGATTGTTATTAAACCTCCGATTCCTGATAATACCAATAAGGAAACAGGAAGATACCCTTCTATACACAACACACTTCCTCCAAAAAGAAGTGCAAAGTACAAAACACCGGTTTCAACCAATTCAGAAGGATATTTGTTGATTAATTTATGAGGGAAAAACTTCAGTCCCCAAAACAACCCTAAAGTCATCAGAGCACAGACACAAAACAATAATGTAAAAAAGCCCATTTCTTTCCCCCTTTATTATTATAAGTGGTTAAGCTTTATGACGGAAAGCAATACGTCCTTTGGATAAATCATAGGGAGTCATTTCAATGTCCACCTTATCCCCCACCATCACACGAATACGGAACTTACGCATTTTGCCAGAAGTATGCGCCAAAATTTCATGCCCGTTTTCAAGTTGTACGCGAAACATTGCATTGGGCAGGGCTTCCACAACAGTACCTGTAAATTGTAAAACTTCTTCTTTTGCCATAAAAAACTCCTTTTGTTTTTAGCGTATTATACCCGTTTTTTATTTTAAGTGCAAGTTTTTTTTAGCAATTCCTATCAGAAAGAAAAATAATTCTTGCGTTTTAAAAAAAAGTTTATTATGCTGATGAACGGATGCAGCGTAAGTTGTATCCTCTAGTGCCTGAAAAGGTGCAAGAGAGCCTCACAAGCTCAGTGTCGTGGGTGAGTGACACCTGCCCTAAATGGTGCATGTGTTTTAAATAATCCTTGGGATTTGCTCACTCGTTTTTTCCCGACCCGGTCGGGGAGCCTTTGGTGTATGTTCAGGGTTTAACCCAAAGACCATCGGGATTGTGACGATACTCAATTTGTGAACTCTCCGGCCACCTTGAAAGGTGGTCATTTTAACAATTAGAAAACGGAGACTAATATTATGAAAATAAACTTACTAAAAAAAGAAAAGAATTTTAATTCAATTTGTCATTCTTGCGTAAGCGAGA
>DFKU01000026.1 GCA_002373615.1 Alphaproteobacteria bacterium UBA3637
CTTAAAGGGGAAGATATGTCCATTGAATTTAAAATTGTTACTGAATCAGAAGCTGACATTCGTTTAGACAGATGGTTTAAACGTCATTACCCTGATGTTACCCATGGTATATTGGAGAAATGGCTGCGTAAAAAAAATGTTCGTGTCGATAATAAAAAAGCTGAATCCAATTTACATTTGAAAGCTGGGCAAGTTATTCGTATCCCCCCTATGGATCCTCCAAAGGATCAGACAAAAGGAAAAACGATTTCAAAGGCTGATGCGGCTTTTATCCAAAAAATGGTTTTGTATAAGGATAAAGAAATTTTGGTGTTAAATAAGCCTGCCGGATTAGCCGTTCAAGGGGGAAGTAAAACCACCAAGCACATTGATGGCCTGTTAGATGCCTTACGTTTTGAATATGAGGAAAAGCCTCACTTGGTTCATCGCTTGGATAAGGAAACTTCTGGTATCTTAGTGGTAGCAAGAACGGCAAATAGTGCTGCTCATTTAAGTCAATTATTTAAAACAAAAGAAGTGCACAAAACATATTGGGCTTTGGTTGCAGGACTACCCATCCCTGCAAAAGGAAAGATCGAGGCACCCCTTGCCCAAAAGCGGACAGGAAAATATACCGATAAACGTGTGGTTGCAGAGGAAGGTTTGCCCGCTGTTTCGTTGTATCAAGTACAAGACCATTTGGCGAACAAAGTGGCTTGGTTGCAGATGAGCCCTTTAACCGGGCGTACTCACCAATTGCGTATTCATGCCGCAGAAGTCCTAAAAACACCGATCTTGGGGGACACGCGTTATGGGATAAAAAGTGACTTAACAAAGAATCTTCCCAATAAAATGTTTTTACATGCCAAAGCTGTTTCTATTCCTCTGGCCGATAAAAAAATTCTGAACGTTGAAGCGCCGCTCCCGGAACATTTTAAAGTGG
Organism: Alphaproteobacteria bacterium UBA3637; assembly: GCA_002373615.1. Taxonomy (GTDB): domain Bacteria; phylum Pseudomonadota; class Alphaproteobacteria; order CAAHEQ01; family UBA3637; genus UBA3637. Next base: position 923 of record DFKU01000026.1, read on the forward strand.
CTTTTCAACAATTTGGTTTTAATGAAAAAAATATTCAACCCATATTTTCAAGGAGTATAAAATGATTAAAAAAATTCTGTTTGGTTTCTTAGGATTAATGGTTGTTTTAATTTTAGCGATCATCATTTTTTTATTGACTTTCGATTTAAATCATTATCGTCATTTTGTGGAAACACGTGCTTCAAATGCTTTGGGATACACCGTTAAAATCGGTTCTATGTCCACAAAATTAAGTTTTGTTCCGACCATTAATATCGAAAATGTACGTATTTTAGATGCGAATCAAACAGAACCTATCTTGGATGTTCAAAAATTGGAAGCCTCTATTGAATTGACCTCGCTGATGCAAGGGAATATTGTTGTCCCACAAGTAACCATCCCTCACGCAACATTGGTTTGGGAAAATGGAGCCCACAAAAAAACAACCAAGGAAGCTGCCTTAAAAGAAACAGTCATCCCCGGTAAAACTGTGGTTAATAATAAAGCTCAAAAGATTTGGATTGATGTCATCAATATAGAAACTTTAAAGTGTAAAGTTGGCAAAGAGAAACCTTATGAATTCGATTTAAATAAAATATCATTAAAGGAGCTTTCGAAATTTTCTTTTGAGGCTGTGTACCAAAATAACACAGTAAAGGTGAGTGGTAATTTTGGATCTATTTTAGAATTGGCCACAAAAAAAGAAAACTTACCCATTGATTTGACTTTAAAGCAAGATAAAGCAAGTTTAAAAATCAATGGTAAGATTGGTGATGTTGAAAATTTAAAGAAAATTAGCCTTCAAGTAAGCGGAAATATCCCGAACTTATCAGCTTTCTTAAAAAATTGGGAGATTAAAAACAATAAAATCCCAACCTTAAACTTATCGTTAAAAACGTCCTTTGAAGGAGATTTGGATAAAGCTAATTTAGGTTCTACGAATATAACCATCGGAAAATCGGATTTAGTTTTAGATACCCAAGGAACTGTAAACAATTTAAAAAATAATCCTCAAGCTGTTTTAAATACAACTTTATCTTTAGGGACAGGCGTATTAAACCAATTATGGGGTATCAAACCTTTTGAAATGACAAGCAAAATAACAGCGGATAAAAAAGTTATTACGGTTTCTGAGTTACAATTAAATATGGGTAAATCTGATGCAGCTGGACATTTAAGTTTTCATTTAAATACACCCCCACTTATTCAGGGTAAACTTAACAGCACTTACTTTGATATTAATGATATGATCGAAAGTCAAAAGGTACCTTCTCGAGCAACAGCTAAGAGCCAAAAGAAAGTTAAAAAATATGTTTTGAGTACTGATAAGTTATCCTTTGATTTATTGAATAGAATCAATACAGATGTCCAAGTGAATATTTCTAATTTAAAATTCTCAAATGAGATTTCTGAATATGCAAGTCTAAATACAACAATTTTCATTAAAAACAATGAATTAAAAATGCCCGCTCAAATTCGCGTTTTTGGTGGAACCGTGCAAAATCTGTTAAACATTCAAGCAAGGGAACAACTTATAAGCATGGAAACAGAAGCTGAAGGCATCCAATTGAATAAGATTAAACAACTCAATAATAATGTCAAAAACTCTTTAGCTAATTTGTCTTTAAAAATACAAACAAAAGGTGATAATTTGCATGATTTGGCTGCCTCTTCTAACGGGAATTTGATAGCAGAATTAACCAATGGTCAGATTGTCAATAAGTGGTTCAACTCTTTGCCTACCACATTAAATGTGTTAAAAGGAAAAACAAATTCTTTGTCTTTTTCAACACAAGATCAAAAAACTGAATTAATTTGTGGAGCTGTTAATTTACCCATTAAAAATGGGGTTTTGATCAGTCAAAACCAAATTGCTTTGGAAACAGATACTTTGAACTTTGTTGTTAATGGGCAAGTAGATTTAAAAAGTGAAACGGTTGATTTATTTATGATTCCTTCCATTAGTCAAACAAGAGGAATGGCCAATGAATTATTAAGCGCTTCTCAGGCGGTTAAATTGGTTGGACCATGGACAAACATTACCACCAAGACAGAACCCATACAAGCTGTGGAAAATTTGATGAAAGTCTTTGGCAGAAAATTGACAGGAACGAACCAAGAAAACACGAATACGCAACCTGTTGCTTTGTGTGAAAAAGTATTAGGGCGTACGATTAGCAGTCCTAAAAAAGTACAACCCAAAGTGCCCCTTAAGCAAACAAAGGCCAAAGCACCTGCACAAAAACCTGATTTAAAGCAACAGCTGATTCAATCGTTGTCTCAAGCCTTGACGGATCAAGTGACCCCCAAAAAACAATGAAGCATTTTACAGTAAGTGGACGAGTGCAAGGGATTGGCTTTCGCAGATGGGCGGAACGACAAGCCGAAAAATTAAATCTGTCGGGATGGGTAAGGAATTTATCCGATGGACGTGTAGAAATTATGGCAGTGGGGGAAGAAGCAAATGAGCTTGCTTTTTGGCAAGCGTGTCGGAAAGGCCCTTTATTTGGCAAAGTCATTGAAATGAATTGGGTGAACATCCCAATCGCCGCCGAACCCCCAATTGAAAAGGGCGTTTTTAAGATTGTGGCATCCGTATAAAAAACTTGATTTTTTTATACTTTTCACGTATTATATTTTCATTCAACAAAAGGATTTAAGATGGCAAAAGAAATTTTATTAACAGGCGATAGACCCACAGGACAACTGCATTTAGGCCACTATGTGGGAAGTTTAAAAAAGCGTGTAGAATTACAAGATAATCCAAATTACAAGCTGTATGTTTTTATTGCAGATATGCAGGCCTTGACTGACAATGCTAGAGACCCTGAAAAAATCAGACGCAATTTAATTGAGGTCGCCTTGGATTATTTATCCGTTGGAATTGATCCAAATAAGGCAACGATTTTTATTCAATCACAAATTCCAGAATTGACTGAGCTCACAACCTATTACATGAACTTGGTAACATTGTCCAGACTTCATCGAATTCCAACCATTAAATCGGAAATTATTGACCGCAAGTTTGGGGAAAGTATCCCCGCTGGATTTTTGGCTTATCCCGTCAGTCAAGCGGCTGATATAACGGCTTTTAATGCAAAGTATGTTCCAGGGGGGGAAGACCAAGAACCCATTATTGAAGTGACTCGCGAAATTGTACGCGCTTTCAATTCCATTTATGGGGATATATTAGTTGAACCAAAGATGATTTTGTCAGAAAATGAAGTGTGTCGCAGATTGCCAGGCATTGATGGCAATGGGAAAATGAGTAAGTCCTTGGGAAATGCAATTTATTTAGCCGATGAACCAAAGGTTGTTCAGAAAAAAATTATGGATATGTACACAGATCCTCAACACCTGCGTGTAGAGGACCCCGGTCATTTGGAAGGAAACATTCCGTTTATTTATTTAAGGGCTTTTTGTAAACCGGAACATTTTGCAAAATACCTACCTGAATATGATTCTTTAGAGGCCATGGAAAATCACTATCAAAAAGGCGGTTTGGGTGATGGCAAAGTGAAGAAGTTTTTAAATGCCATTTTGCAAGAAGAATTAGAACCCATCCGTGAAAAACGGCATTATTATGAAGCCCATATTGATGAAGTCTATGATATATTGGAAAAGGGAAGTATTGAGGCCAGAAAGGTAGCTCAGGAGACACTCAAAAAAGTGCGTGAAGTCATCGGAATAGAATACTTCCAAGATACCACTTTACGTCAGATGTATCACGAAAAATATAAAGAAGTTAAGTAAATTACTTTAGTCGGATTCTTCGCTAAAGCCCAGAATGACAATAAGAAAAAAGGCACTTTAAAAGGTGCCTTTTTGATTTACATTTCTTTGCCAGCCTTTTTTCGTGGGGATTTTGTGCCACGTGATAAAGTGGATTTTAAAGCCGGTTTCTTTTTGGCGGAAAGTGCCTTATTAACTGCAGGTAAAAGTTTTTCCTTTTTCAAAATTTCCTGCATTTCAGAAGGTAATTCAAACTTTCCCTCTTTCCCGAAGGTTTTAATCACCTTACCATTGGCATCAAATTCTTTTGACCATACTAATGAAGATTGCCATATAAAACGGCCAGGATTAGAGATAGTTCCTTGTAAACATTCAGTACCATATTGTCCAATTTTACGCACATTCCCTGTTTCATCAAAGGAAGCAAAAGCACCAACAGATAAACTTACTTCCTTACCATCATCAGCTTCATTTTCGTAATTTGTATATGATTCTGTTTCACAGATATTTTTTAAATTACCATTTTTATGGCGAACAACTTCAAGTTTTTCAGTCATTTTTTATCCTTTCGTTTTTGTGATAAAAAGTCCTTTTGACTTTTCTGATAAGAATAGTTTTGCAAATTCTATTGGGATTGTCAAGGGGATTTTTAAATACGTTTTTGTCACACCCCACTTGATGGGGCATCCAGCAGAAAGTAAAGTCTCATTTTAAGGAATATCATACCGCTGGATACTCGGGTCAAGCCCAAGTATGACAAAGAATTATAAAATGCTATTTCTGTATGATACCGCCGCCCAAGACAAGGTCGTTTTGGTAGATAACGGCGGATTGGCCAGGGGTCAAGGCGCGTTGGGGCTCGGTAAATTGAATGGTAGCCCCTTCGGGTGTTTCCTTTAAAGTTGCAGGCACCAACTGCCCTGTGGAACGATACTTTACCATAACCTCTCCCGTTGGAAATCCGTGATGCCAAATGCATTCGGTCAAACGACAAGAATCTGACAATAAACTTTCCTCGGTGCCCACAATGACTGCATTTTGATCTGCATCCAGCGCCACGACATATAAGGGTTTCGGATAGGCAATCCCCAAACCTTTTCTTTGCCCAATCGTATAATTCCAAAAGCCCATGTGCTTGCCAAGGACTTGACCATTGGTGAGGATAATCTTCCCTTCCTCCGGTGCACGGTTCAAAAGGTCCGTATAATCCCCCGCATAAAAATCCTGCGAGTCATTTTTTTCAGCCTGAACCAGTCCTCTGGCGCGCGCCATTTCACGCACCTCGGCCTTGGTAAAATTCCCCAAAGGAAAAACGGTGTGGGAAAGTTGTTCGGGGGTCAAGCGATACAAAAAGTAGCTTTGATCCTTTTTGGGATCCGCTCCGCGCTGTAAGTAAAATGTGCCGTCTTTTTCGGCAATTCGGGCATAATGACCCGTCGCAAAGGCATCAAATTCAAGCCCCGATTTTTCGGCCATTTTGCCCAACAGGCCAAACTTCATTTCTGTATTACAATGCACGCAAGGATTCGGCGTTTGTCCAGATAGATACGTTTTCTTAAAATATGCCAAGACTGTTTTTTTAAATTCTTCGGAGAGGTCAAAAGAATAATGCTGAATCCCATTTTTTTCGCACCACGCGTGAATATCCCGTATATCCTGTTTTTCGGCGGGGCCATAGCAGGCATCCTTCATCATGTGGGGAAGTGCCGGCAAATCCCGGTTATAAATCAGCATAGAAATACCAACGACTTCATGCCCCTGCTCTTTTAATAAAAGCGCAGATAATGTAGAATCAACACCGCCCGACAGACCAACTGCTATTTTCATAGGACACCCCCCAAATGCGCGATATAAAGCGCATACAGGATAAGGAATAAGGCCCCTGTGGCGCGCGAATATTTTTTGAAACCAAAAGCTATCCCTATCATCAGGGCTGTGACCAAAGTCATAATCCCTAAATCAAGGCCCATCCCTGAAGGGATTTGAACGGGCATAAAAAGGGCTGTTGCCCCCAAGATAAACAAGGCATTGTAAATGTTTGAGCCAACCACATTCCCAAACGCCACATCATTGTGCTTTTTAATGGCGGACATGATAGAGGTGGCGAGTTCCGGCAAGCTGGTCCCCACCGCCACGATGGTGAGGCCTATCACAGATTCAGAAATCCCCCAAGCGCGTGCCAGAGCAACCGAATTATCCACCAATAATTTTGCCCCCAAAAGCGTCAATAAAATACCGATAAATGTGCGAATTAAAGAGCTGATAAGAGGGGCTGGCTTTTCCGCTTCATCCGGGATTTCCTTTTCGGTTTTATAGGAATAAATCACATAGAAAATCAGGGCACCCACCATCACTGCCCCCAGCAAATGACCAATCGTGCCAAAGGCGGAAGCCCCCACCAACACAAGTGTGGAAAGGGCTAAAAAGGCGGCATCACGCTTGAACGACTTGCCTTTGACTTGGACAGGATTCAAAAGCGCCGCTACCCCCAAAACCAGTAAAATATTGGCGATATTAGAGCCCACAACATTCCCGACTGCTATGCCGGCTGAGCCTTTATAGGTTGCCAACAAACTGGTGACCAATTCAGGTGTAGAAGTACCAAATCCCACCAAGGTGAGACCAATCAACAGGGGGGAAACTTTCAGGCGCCGCGCGACTGCGACAGAGCCCGCCACCAGCCAATCGCCCCCAATAAACAATAAA
>DFKU01000074.1 GCA_002373615.1 Alphaproteobacteria bacterium UBA3637
AAAATTCTTTTCTTTTTTTAATAAATTAGTTTTCATAAAATTACTCCAATTTTTTATTGTTTAAACACCACCTGAATTCCAGGTGGCCGGAGAGTTCAAAAATCAAAAACTGTATAATGACTCCGATGGTCTTTGGGGTTGCCCCCTGAACATACACCAAAGGCTCCCCGACCAGGTCGGGAAACAATGGGTGAGCGTTCTTTAAAAAAGAAAAAACACATACGAAGGTTGTACGTGTTCACTCACCGTACAGTTTGTGAGCTTTTGAAAGCTCTCTTGCACCTTTTCAGGTACCAGAGGATACAACTTGCGCCATATCCGATTTTCACTCTAACCCAAATTTTCACAAATTGCAATTAAAAAAAGAGGTAAAAAAAATACTTATATAAAAATATTACTTTTAGAATTATCAAAATGTCATTTTTTCAATGATGGGCAAAAATTCAGCCACCACTTGATCATAAACTTGTCTTTTAAAGGGCACAATCAAAAAGGGGGCCTTTTGGGGGATTGCCCACCGAAAACGAATAAACTCCGGTTTTTTCTGAATGTGTAAATTTACGTTCTTATTTGTTCCGTGAAAAGAAAATAAGAACCATCTTTGTCGTTCTCCATCAATTTTGCGTTTTTCTTTTAAAGGAATATCATAGGTGTACCAATTTTGACTTTCATATACCAATTGACACTCATCCCTTGTCAGGCCTGTTTCTTCGTACATTTCACGCCAAGCCGCCTGTTCAGGTGTTTCACCTGCATCTATCCCCCCTTGTGGCATTTGCCAGTGATATTTAGAAGTTTGCGTCCATGCCCGATACGCCAAAAAGACTTTCTTTTGGGAGTTGATAATCATAATCCCGACAGCATCACGGTACTTTGACACTTATTTTTCCTCCCTCTGATTAGCAATCCAAATCGCTTGCACCAAGTCCAATGCTCGATCTAATTGATAATCCTTTTGTTTTTCATCTTTTTTATCTTCTTGATCCAACTGAATGGCCTCAGGGGCTTTTTTCCCATCTTCACTTTCCAAAGCGTGATCCAGATTTTCTTCCCCCCACCCCGTCAAGCGTGGATATTCTTCCAACTTGCCACGAGGTATTTCCACATCCGGCGTAATCCCTTTGGCCTGAATAGAATGGCCTGAGGGTGTATAGTAACGGGCCGTTGTAATCTTGATTGCCCCAAACCCCGGAATTTGACGCAGTGTTTGCACAGAGCCCTTTCCAAAGGATTTAAGACCTGCAATGACGGCACGTTTGTGATCTTGCAGAGCGCCTGCCACAATTTCTGATGCACTGGCAGAGCCTTCATTAATCAGTACTACCAAAGGAAGTCCGTTTAATTCATCCCCTGAGGAGGCCGAATAACGTACCGTATCTTCCGGTTTTCTGGAACGCGTGGAAACAATTTCCCCTTGCGTTAGGAATAAATCCGAAACAGCAACTGCTTCATCCAAAAGCCCCCCCGGGTTATTACGTAAATCCAAGATAAACCCCTTTAATTTTTTAGGGCCAATTTCTTTGGTAAGCTTTTGAATAGCTTCCCGCAATTTTGTACCCGTTTTATCACTGAAAGTTGATACACGCAAATATCCAATATCCCCTTTGCGTTCAAATTTAACAGGATTGACCTTGATGACATCCCGCTTGATTGTCAGATTAAAAGGTTTTTTCCCTTGACGGAAAATGGTCAACTTAACCTTAGTACCAGGTTTTCCACGCATTTTTTTGACAGCGTCATTCAAGGTTGTTCCCACGACTGACACATCGTCAATATGGGTGATATAATCCCCTGCTTGAATGCCCGCTTTTGCCCCCGGCGTATCATCAATAGGGGCTGTCACACGCACCATGTCTTTATCCCAACTGACCTCCAATCCAAGCCCCCCAAATTCCCCTTTGGTTTGTGTTTCCATATCTTGCATTTCTTCTTCATCTAAAAAACCCGAATGCGGATCAATGGAGGTTAAAACACCGTTGATGGATTTTTCCACCATTTGCCGATAGGAAACTTCTTCCACCGCTTCATCCCGAATCGTTTGAAAAGTGGCCCCCAATAAATCCATAAGTAAATAGACATCTTCTTGTTTTTGCTCAGTTGGCTTATCCGCCCCAAAGACAGGCGTTCCCAAAATTGTTCCAATCAATAAAATACTTAAAATTTTACGCATTTCATCCCTTTCATTTAAACCATTCTTCTGGATTTTCCGGAATTCCTTGAAAACGAATTTCCACATATAGGTCAGTATAAGCGGCCCCCATCGCCCCCACAGGTTCCCCTGCCAATAATTCTTGTCCAACAGCAGCATTAATGGTATCCATCCCTGCTAAGACCGTCAAATATTCATCCCCATGATCTACAATCAGCAAACGACCATAATTTTGGAAAGGCCCCGCAAATAAAACTGTGCCATCATAGGGGGCTGTAATTTGTGCATTTGGGCGTGTTTTGATAATAATGCCTTTAGCATGTGCCCCCGAAATACTGGTATCCCCAAAATGTTGAATGATTTGACCATTGGCCGGCAAACCCAATAACCCCTTGGCTCGACCAAAAGCACCTGGCGGCACTGTGGAAGACATGGATTGAGTTAACTGTTGTTGTTTTTTCTTGGCTAAAGCCTCCTTTTCCAATTGCGCCAATAAATCTTTTAAATCCTGAGCTTTTGCGGCCAAAGCATCCGCTTTTTTCTTGGCTTCATTATAATAAGAAGTGTATTGCACTTGCATCTGTTTTTTTTGCCCTACTAAACGATTCATTTTTTCGCGTTGGGTCAATAAATCTGTGTAGGCTTGCTTTGTTTGTTCCTTTTTATCCAATAATTCTTGGCGCACATTGGCCAGTTTCCCCAAATTTTCCTTTGTTTCTTCCTGCATTTGTCCGATGATGGGTAAACTATAGCGCATTAAATCGCGACTGCGGAGCATATTGACGGGCGTTTTGGATTGAAAAATCAGCAATTCTGTTGGACGTAAAGCCAGCGTTTGTAATCCCTTCATCAGACGAAAAAGTTGTTTATTAGAAAGTTTTAACTGCTCTTTTAAATCCGCTTCTTGCTCTTCCAATTCCTTTGTTTTTTGTTCTAATAAAGAAAGTTTTCCTTCTTGGGATTGAATTTGCTTGGCCGAATTAACCAATTGGCGTTGTACTTCCCTGACTTCACGTTCTAACTGAGAGGCTTTTAATTGAGATTCCCGTTCAGTTTGTCGTACATCAGCCAATTCCTTTTCCACCTGCTTCAAATCCTGCGCTGTCGGGGCAGCCATCGCCCCCCAAGAAAACAGCGCAAGAAATGAACCAGTTAAAAATTTCACCTTACCCCCGAATCAATAAAGATTCACCCGTCATTTCGGTGGGTTGTGGGAGTCCCATTAAATCCAACAAAGTGGGGGCGACATCCGCCAAACGGCCTTCTTTCAAGCCTTTCACACCTTCGGCATTAAATAACACCGCTTGCACAGGTGTATTGGTATGGGCTGTTTTGGGACGCCCTTGATCATCAACCATATCCTCACAGTTGCCATGATCCGCCGTAAAGAAAGCACATCCGCCTGTTTTTTTCAGGGCTTCCACAATTCGGCCTACGCAGGCGTCCACTGTTTCAACTGCTTTGATGGCAGCCGGCAAAACACCTGTGTGGCCCACCATATCCCCATTGGCAAAGTTGGCCACAATGACATCAAACTTACCGGATTCAATGGCTTCCACCATTTTATCAGTCACTTCTACCGCACTCATTTCCGGTTTTAAATCATAGGTTGCAACTTTTGGGGAGGGCACCAAAATACGTTCTTCCCCATCAAAAACCGCCTCGCGTCCTCCGTTAAAGAAGAAAGTCACATGAGCATATTTTTCAGTTTCGGCAATACGTAATTGTTTCAATCCTGCCGCCGCCACTTCTTCCCCAAAAATATGCTTTAAATCTTCAGGTGGGAAAAGGGTATGCATCCATGCGGTATGCTCGGACGAATACTCAGTCATAGCCACCGCATCCACAAAGGCAACCACTCGTGAACGAGGGGCCAAAGTGAAATCGGGTTGCAACAACATGCGTGTAATTTCACGGGCTCTGTCAGAACGATAATTAGCCATGATGACAGCATCACCATCCTTCATCCCTTGATAATCCCCAATCACACAGGGAATCACAAATTCATCCCCTACTTCTTGATTATAAGAATCAGTAATCGCTTCATCTGCGGTTGCAAATTTGGGCGCATCGGCATTCACAATGGCTTCATAAGCCTTTGTGACACGTTCCCAGCGATTGTCGCGATCCATGCCATAGTAGCGACCACCAAGGGTTGCAATTTTGACCAAAGGCATATCGTGTAAATCTTTTTCCAATTCGGCCACAAAACCTTTACCTGACATCGGCGGAGTATCACGTCCATCCAAAAAACCATGCAAAGCGGTTGGTATCCCGTTGGCGTTTAAAATACGCGCTAAAGCTACGATATGGGATTGTTGCGCATGAACGCCCCCGGGGCCCAATAATCCCATTAAATGGCAAGTGCCTTTTGATTTTTTAAGTTCTTCAATCAAATGCAATAAAACGGGATTTGTATCCAATGTTTTATCTTTAATGGCTTTATCAATACGGGGCAAATCCTGCAGGACGACACGTCCGGCCCCCAAATTCGTATGTCCCACCTCTGAGTTTCCCATTTGGCCTGCGGGTAAGCCCACATCAGCCCCGGAGGTTGCCAACATCGTATGTGGGTATTTATCCACCAAATTGTGCCATACGGGCGTTTTTCCCATTTCAATGGCGTTATTTTCCTTTTGGGTACGATATCCCCAACCATCTAAAATACACAGTAATACTGGTTTTTGCATCTTTCATTTTCCTTTCTTTTTATATAATATTTTTATTATAGCGTTTCTTTTTAAAAAAGTGTAGCTTTTTTTGAAAAAAACGTGTATAGAGGTAGATAGAAACAAAAATTTATCAAGGAGGATATATGTTTTTATTCAAGAAGAAAGGCCAAAAGGTTTCTGAGTCAGATTTGAAAAGAGGTTTAAAAAATAATGAGTTTGTTTTCTATTATCAACCGGAATTTGATTTAAAAACAGAAAAAGTTATTGCTGTGGAAGCATTGATGCGTTGGGATTCCCCAACAGGGATTGTTCCGCCTAATGAATTTATCCCTGTCTTGGAACAATCGGGGCTTATTCATAAATTTACTGAATTTTTATTGCATCAAACCTTGACAGATTTAAAGAAAATTCATGAGGCAGGCTATTCAGACGTGGCGATGGCAATCAATGTATCAGGCGTTCAATTAAAGGATAAGACTTTGATGAAGACGATTAAAAAAGCGTTAGATGAAACAAAAATCAGTCCTCAATTTTTAGAATGTGAAATTACGGAAACGCAACCTTTGGATTTACCTGCCATGAAGGAGACAATTTTTAAAGAATTTGCAGAGGCTGGCATCAAAATATCTTTGGATGATTTTGGGACATGTTATTCTTCTTTTAATTATTTGAGATATTTAGATTTTAAAAAATTAAAAATTGATTGTGATTTTATTCGCACCCTGGGGGATAATGTCAGAAATCGGACGATTCTTTCTTTGATTATTCAACTGGGGCACATTTTAAAAATCCCAGTCTTGGCGGAAGGCATTGAAACAACAGAACAAAAAGTTTGGTTGGAAAAAAATAACTGTGATTTTGGCCAAGGATTTTGGTTTTCCAGACCTTTGCCCATAGATCAATTAATGATTTTTTTGAAAAAAAAGAAAGAAAATTAAAAAAAGTATTGCAAAAAATTTTTTTTCGATTTATAGTGACTTTGTATTTAAATATAGAGGAGTATTACCATGGTACAACAAATTAATGAAAATATGATTCGTGAGGCTGCGTATTTCCTGTGGGAAAAGGCTGGCCGTCCAGATGGGTCCGCTGAATATTTTTGGATGAAAGCGTGCGAACAATTTTTTAAACCAGCAAAGGTGGCTATTAAAAAGCCTGCTAAAAAAGCTGAAAAAAAAGTTGTTCCTGCCCCAAAAGCAGCTCCTGAAAAATTGGTCACTGCAAAGGCAAAGAAAATTGCTCCAAAGGCAATTGCAAAGCCTGTGAAGACTGCCGTTAAAACGGTTGCAAAACCAGCAACAAAACAAGCAAAGAAAACTTCTGCGCCTGTCTTTTACGGTACACGGAAATAATTTATTTTATTGCGAATTTAAAGTCCCGCTGATTTAAGGCGGGTTTTTTATATTTTGATGGAATCATCGGCTTTCAATTCCGACTAACACGGAAAACTGCGTGCGATGGGGTTCACTTTTTTTGTGAAGTCTCATTGCTTCCAAGCATCAAAAGTTGCCGCTGGCAACTTTTGTCTTGCGCAGGGTGCAGGCTGCTTTGGAATTATCGGACTCAACTATCTGAAGAATTGAAGCAAAAACTACAAAAAATTTATTTTGACTTAAGTAACAAATAGTTAGTGTTTTAACATCTTTCCCACAGGCCGAACATTTTCCCCAAAAGTTCTCTTTGTCCTTCATATTCTATGGCCTTTGCAATTGTTTCCGGAGAATATTTATGTCCTAATAGATTTGCTATATAACTTGTTCTAGGTTTTCCTCGGCGTGTAAAAATACGATTAATATCTAAATTTGGTTCAATAATAACTGGATAAACTCCATTCAGCGCTGGTTCTAATTCCTCCTTTGGAAATTGAGTAGCTCTTCCTTCTTCAAAAATATTGATAGAACGCACATTGGCTCCCAAAAATTGATCTTGAGAAATAGTTGCCCCGCTTTTTAAATGTAAATGATCTACAACCACTTGTCTATGAAAAGGTAGAGCATGAATTTGACGAATTCCTTTTTGAATTCGCTTTAAGTTTTCTGAAATATTTTCTTTTGGAGTATCCACAAATGAAAAACAAATATCTGTTAAAGCAGAAGCTGCCTTAAGTAAAGCCTCTTCGGAATATTGATTGGTGGCACCTTTTGTTGTTAGCTTAAAAGGCGCTTTGTTGATTTTACAAAATAAGGCAACATCTCCGCAATCTGCACCGATAATGTCATCACGATAACTTAAAGGATCATTATCTTCATAAAAATACTCAAATGTATTTGCATATTCTTTATCATTTTGGGGATTAGCATAATATTGATTCAATTCCTTATGTAATCCACACCAAAGAGGAAATGGCATATGTGATAGATGTGGTTCTGCACAATTCATACAATGAGAACAGTTATTTGTACATCCTTTAGATAATTTTAAAATGGGAAAACCATATTGAATATTTCCATTTTCTGCTTTTCCATGAATTAAGAGAGCATTTGCTAGGTCTTCAGAAATTTCAGGAATATTATAATAGGAAAAATCCATTAAAAATTTATGTGAACTTTCAAGTGCTAAACGAACAAGAGTATCAGAATAATGTCCTTTTTTATCAGCTCCAAACAAAATATGTAGGGCTCTTTTTCCTTTTGGGGAAAGTAAATTGAATTGAAAGGAATTAACTTGCCTATCCTTGGTGAGTGGAATAGGGCACTTCTTATATCCTTTTAAGACTTGAATGGCTTTTTTGATTATGTATTTGTTTAATCTTTTTTGCAATTCATCGTCAGATAATGTGAGAGATGTTTGAATCAAAACTTTAATTTCTTCAGGCACAGCATTTTTAACAAAGGTTTGTTGGGTATTCCATTGTTTATATGCTTCACGAATCACTGTAGGAGAATAGATGTTCGTCAGTAAATAAGCATCCAGAATTTCCGAAACAGTTTCTTTGTTTCGCCCTTGATAAAAAATAAAAAATGGATTCATAAAAACTCCTTGTCAAGTGATGGTCAATCATTATAGTATAAATGATAATTTTTGTCAAGTTTTAATATGGCTAAATTTTTGATTTACGAGTCCGATAATTGATGATTTTTGGTGATTTTTAACAATCGGAGTATGTAAATTGGCTAACGCACAATTTATCCCTCATTTCATTCGGGACCGCCTACGGCGTCCTGTCTGCGGGACACATTTGCGTCCCTTGCCATCGGACTCGCGGAAAGGCTTGCAAACAAAAGTAAAAGCCCTCATTTCGTTGAGGGCTTTATAACCTGGGGCGCGCTGCTTTGCAATTATCGGACTCATATTATGGCAAATTTAAGAGAAAAAATTGAAAAATCCTAGGCTTTTTTATAAATATTCTTTAAATTCTTTTCCAAATTGACAGTTTCCGCTTTATAAGCAGGACAGGGTGAACTACATGGGCAAGCACAGCTTGGAATTGAGAATTTGACTGATGAGTTTTTATTGATTTCTAATGTTTTCATTTTTAGCTCCTTTTTCAAATTAACATTCTTGTTTTAAACCATTTTTATGGGGATGTCAAGAACTATGTAAGAGATCTCTTCAATAATTCTTTTAGTGCGTATTTTGCATAAATACAGTTTGGTTTATCAATAGCTAATTGATTTCCAAACAATTTATCAGCTTGATAGGCGCATCCTCCTCCACATATTCTAATGGCAGGACATTTCAGACATTTTGTTTTATTGACAGTCAAGTTTTCTTTCCATTTTTTGTAATTTATGGATTGTTGTATTTTTGAAATAGAATCAGTATTGATATTGCCACAAATTTCTCCTTTAGGTTGGTTCCAGTAGCCATGGCAGATAACAACATCCCCATTTGGTGTAATAACAAACTGCTCTCCTCCACGAGCAGGGCAATCATTATACTTAAAAGTCGAAGAATAAAAGGCGGAATATTTGCGTTCCAGTCTTTCGTCTATGATATCTTTTGGTAAAAGATAATCCCTTAATTCAAATAGAAATTTTGATACTTTTTTATAATATGATTTCCATTCATTTGTTGGGGATGAAAATATAAAAGGATTAAATCCAAAACCTGGAATGCCAATTTCAGATAACCACTTTTTTAGTAAAGGATGATCAATGGCTTCTTTTGATAATGTTACAGAAAGTCCAAATTCAATGTTTAATTCCTTTAGTCTTTGAACTTTTTTTATGACAGTATCGTAAACACTTGTATCTTGTTCTTTAAAAACTCTGAAATTGTCTGTAAGTTCTTTAGGGCCATCCAAAGAAAGACTAAGCTGTATTTTGTTTTCTTTAATAAATTTCATATACTCATCAGTCAGCATCGTTCCGTTTGTGATGATAGAAAATTTAATTTTTACTGGTTGAGTTTTTCCAAATAGAATTGCTTTTTTGATAAGATCAAATTTTAAAGTTGGTTCTCCGCCATAAAATAAAACGGTTCCATCTTTTAATTTATTTTCTTTTAAATAATTAGAAAACTTTTGTAAGGCATTCAGTAGCGTTTTTTCAGACATGTAAATCATTGCACGATTATTAATTTTCCCAATAAAACAATATTTACACCCTAAATTGCAACCAGATGCAGGAATAATATACATCAAGGAAAAGGAACCTACTTGATTGTTGATTGTTTTGATTAATAATTGTTCTACATCGTCATCTTGTTTTTCAGAGTTGACGAGGATTCCATTTTCTTTTAATAAAATAATTTCTTTTTGGGAAAATGATTTTAATTGATTAGAGAAAAGATTATTCGTTTCATTTTTGGATAATAATATGGGTTTGAAGAGAAGACTGTTAAAAATTGCATACGTATCTCTTTTTAAATAAACCTTGTGAGTAAATTTAGAAAGTTTCATTGTTCCTCCTTTTTAATGACATAAATATTTAAAGAAATGGAGATATTCTTTATGGGGTGGGGGAATTTAGTTACTTCATGATGCATCAAAGGTGTCATGTAAATTAAATCTTTATAATATTTTTCAGTTAAAGGATATTTATTTTCAATTGTTTTTTTATGAATTTTAATAAAATGTTTTTCTAAATTATTCAAAACATCATCTTCTTTTTCATATTCTTTTAAACCATAAATAGTTCTTACTTCTTTCAAATAAGAAGAAGTCGGGCTTACTTTTATAAAAATGCCATTTGGTTTTAATACGCGTAAAACCTCTTGATACATAAAAGGTGAGAGGATATCAACAATAGCATCAAATGAAGAATCTTTGAAAGGAAGATGATTGACATCAGCTACAATTGGTAAATAATTATCTTTTAAATAATCTGTTGCCATTTGGATTCCTTTGGGAGATAAATCGCAACCTATTATCGTAGCATCCTTTAACTGTTTTGAAATAGTGTGAAGATGTGTTCCTTCTCCACACCCCAAATCTAAAATTAAAGGGGATTTTTGTTTTTTTAAAATTTTGGTGATTTCTTTGTGAAGCTCATCATAAAAACCAGCTAAAATAAAAGAACGACGAGCTTGAAATAATTTCAAGTCATAAAAATCATCATTTAAACTACGTTCTTGCCGTAATAAACGGATACACCCTTTCCGAGAAAAATCAAATTGATGGTTTCGTGGACACTTCAATGAACTTTTAGACAAAAAAACAAACCCACCACATATTGGGCAAATAAAAACATCTTGCCATCTATGAAATAAATCTTTGGCGATTTGTAATTTAGAGAGCATTTGCACCAAAAGGCTATGCTTTTTTGTAGATATCTTTTAGATTTCTATCCAAATTTACAGTTTCTGTTTTATGAATGGCACAAGGTGAACTGCAAGAACAACTTGGAGTATTCATTTTAACAGATGTTGTTTTTTTGATTTCTAGTGTTTTCATTTTAAGCTCCTTTCTTTAAATGACAAGATGATTATAATAAAATTTTAGATAGTGTCAAGAAAAAAATTATTTAAGAGTCCGATAATTGAGGAATTTTAACAATCGGAGTATGTAAATTGGCTGACGCACAATTTATCCCTCTCTTTGTTCGGGACCACCTACGGCGTCCTGTCTGCGGGACACAAATGCGTCCCTTGCCACCGGACTCGCGGAAATGCTTGCGGTTAAAAGTAAAAGCCCTCATTTTCTTGAGGGCTTTAAAACATGGTGCACGAGAAAAGAATCGGACTAAAATTCACCTTCTCTATCACGCATCCAGAGATAGGTATCCAATTCTGCATGTGTTAATGAAAAATCAATTGACACTAACACTTGATTCATACATCCAGAAAAATAAGCGTAATCCAATAATTTTTTTGTATCTGGTAACGAAAGTAAAAGACTTATTTGTCGTGCGATACGTTCATCATAAATAAAATACTTTTCCATGTTAGAAAAGAAGCAATATTTTGTTGCAAAAACATACACTTGTTCTGAAGTGTTGGCTGGATGAGTCCATTTGGCTATTTCCATTACAACAGATGGATCACCTTCTTTTACGCGTCTTTCAAAATCAGGAATCTCCACGATATGCTTTGCCATTGAAAATGGAGCACGCAAAAAAGTACGATACAGATCATTTAAAACAGCTACTTTTAATAAAACCTCATTCAAATCCGTATGGGAAAGAGGATTTGTGAAAACACCTTTCACCACTTGAAAAGAGTGTTTTCCTGCTTGCCACTTAGGCAAATTCAGGCGTGCCTGCTGGCACACCTGAAATTCGTCCAATGTTAGTTTATTCGGCTTCGGTGGGGGCATCATTGTCACCCACAATCATTTCGCGCGAAATATCTTTAGCATGATCCCGAATGGCCTTTTCCAATTCTTCAGCCACCTTTGGATTGTCTTTCAAATATTGACGCGCCGATTCACGACCTTGGCCGATGCGGGTATCTTTATAGGAAAACCAAGAGCCCGCCTTTTCAATCAGACCAGCCTTGACCCCCAAATCAAGGAGTTCGCCCATTTTGGACACACCTTCCCCATACAGAATATCAAAGTCCACCGTCTTAAACGGAGGCGCCACTTTATTCTTTACAATCTTAACACGGGTTTGGTTACCGATGACATCTTCATGATCTTTGATGGAACCGATTCGGCGAATATCCATGCGCACGCTGGCATAAAATTTCAAGGCATTTCCGCCTGTGGTTGTTTCAGGATTCCCAAACATCACACCGATTTTCATACGAATCTGGTTGATGAAAATAACAAGCGTATTTGTCCGCGCCACGGAGGCGGTCAATTTACGCAAAGCTTGACTCATCAAACGTGCTTGTAAGCCCATGTGTTGATCGCCCATGTCCCCTTCCAGTTCGGCTTTGGGAACTAAGGCCGCTACAGAATCCACCACCAATACACTGATGGTACCGGAGCGCACCAAGGTGTCGGCAATTTCCAGCGCTTGTTCACCGGTATCGGGTTGCGAAATCAATAAATCATCAATTTTGACACCCAATTTTCTGGCATAGATGGGATCCAAAGCGTGTTCGGCATCGACATAAGCGCAAATGCCCCCTTGTTTTTGAGCTTCAGCCACCACATGCAAAGCAAGGGTTGTTTTCCCTGAACTTTCCGGACCATAAATTTCAATAATACGCCCCTTTGGTAATCCACCAATCCCAAGGGCCAAATCTAACCCCAAAGACCCCGTTGAGATGGCGGGCATATCAATGGCGTTTTCTTGTTGCCCCAAACGCATGATGGACCCTTTTCCAAATGCGCGTTCAATCTGTGCTACAGCGGCATCTAATGCTTTATCTTTTTCCATGATTTTTCTCCTTTGTTCTGGTTTTGTTCTTCTTTGATTGTAATCAAATTTTGAACATATTGCAAGATGTTTTTTTTAAACAAACTCTTTTTTATCGAGCATTTGAAGAAAATGTTGAATTTCTTTATCCATAGATTTTGTTGAAGCGGCCTTTAAAATTTTCCGTTCAACTTTATCTAACAGTTCAGCGCGTAATTGATTTTTAATTTGCGCTTCTGTTAATTTTAAACGTGTTTGATAATCTTGCTTTTTTATTTGAATTTGTACATTTGTTTTTTGCAAGAATTCTTGCTGAAGGGCTTTTATTTGTTGATGTTGTTCCTTTAAATCAGACTGTTCTAAAACTTTTTTTTGTTCTTCTTTTAATAGGTCTTGCGCCTCGGATAAAGTTTCATGGGCTTGATTGATTTGATCTAAAATCTGCTGACGCTTTGTTCCGAAAAATTTTTGAAAAGATTTACGTACTGGGGAAAAAATAATCATCCCGACAACAAGGATAAAAGCTAAGCTGAGCCAAAATTCAGGATTTAGAAACGGATTCATAAGCGCCCCTTTATTGCCTTTGCAACAAAATCACCTGATTGATCCAAAATTTCTTTTTCTATGTGCTCCATCTTTTGAATCTTTGTTTGAAAAGATTTTAAAAGCGCTTTTTCTGTTTTTGTGAGTTCTTCTTGAAAAAGTTTGAAAGATTTTTCTTGCGTCATTGCCAATCGTTCAGAATATCTTTTTTCTTGACGTTGTTTGTATTGTTCCTGTTTTTCTTCTAAGTCTTGGACTTTTTTTGTTAAAAGTTCTGCCCGATCTATGATGGTATCAACTTGATATTGACGCGCTTTAAAAATACTGTTTAACAGGGGGAAAACAAGAAACTGAATCCCCAGATAAAGCCCCCCAAAACTGATCAGCAACCAAAAAATTTGGCTGATAAGATAAGTTGTTTCAAATTGAGGCATCTTTTACCCTTATAAGTACAATAAAACAATCGCCAGCCCCAAAGCATAAAGGGCAATTGCTTCGGTAATGGCGGCTCCGCCCCAGGCAAACAGACTCACATCATTTTTAACTTCAGGATTACGGCTGACAGCCGAAATAATTGTCACCCAAATTTGGGACACCCCTTTGGCGACCCCCAGCATCACCAGTGCAATCAAGCCTACAGACAAATACCGCATACCATCGGCTAAATATTTCATTGACTCAGAATCCATTTTCTCCCCCCTTTTTTTAATGTTCAGCGCGAACTGCTTCTGATAAATAAATACCTGTTAAAATAGTATAAATGTAAGCCTGCAAAAAAGCAATCCCTAATTCAAACAAAGTCATCAATAATACAAAAATTAAAGGGAAAGCCCCAGCCAGGCCTGAAGTTGTTGTAAAATAGGCCATAATATCCAACAAAATATGCCCCACAATCATATTCATCACCAAACGCACCGTTAAACTGAAAGGTTTTGCAATAAAAGAAATCATTTCAATAGGTATCACTATGGGCGCCAAAATCTTTGGAATCCCTGCGGGCATAAAAGTTTGGAACCATAAAAAACCCCGATTGTAAATACCAATCAACGAAGAAATAATCAACCCCAACAAAGCAAAAGCCCCCACGGGAATCAACTGCCCTGTAAAGGTAAAACCCATGGGTACCAATCCCAACAAATTCCCCATGAAAATAAAAACAAAAACACTGAATAAAAAGGGTAAGTATCCAGAAGCTTTATCCCCCAAAGCATCTATCCCAATTTTTTCAATAAAGCGATACAGACTTTCCACCATGACCTGCGGGGCTGAGGGAACAATCTGACGGCGACATAAACATAAGATTAAAACAATTAACCCCAACAAAGCTGACAAGATCATAAATAAAGCTGAATTGGTCAAGGATAAATTCCATCCGTTCACTTCTAATGGAATAATTTCTTTCACAACAAATTGTTCCAAAGGATTAATCATTTTTTATCTTGCTCCATTGCAAAACGGATAACAGTATAAAGACCTGCAATTCCTCCCAATAAAGTGAGTATAGCTGTCAGTAAAATTGAAGTATAAAAAAATTTTTGAAAAAAGATCCCCAATCCCAGCCCAACCAAAACACAAGCCACTAAATCTGTCATCATAACTAAAGCAATGCTGTACCCTTGCGTATTTTTGGGGGAAGCAGAAACCTTTTTACCCTTTTTTAAGCTTTGAATTTTATCCCGTAATTCATGTAATTTTAAGCTCATTTTTGAAAGGCTTCCTTTAGTTCCTTAAAGATTTTTTTATCCGCTCCTGACCATTTACGCACTTCAGAGCCATCCCGCATCACCAAAGTTGGAGTTCCAGTTATACCATAAAGTCTGGCCAAGTTTGCCTGTTGATCAATAATGTTTCGTTGCAAGTCTTGATCTGCAAGACATTTTTCATACACTTTTTCAGTCATCCCTTGACGTGCCGCATAAGAAGCAATCATTTTTTTGGCTTCAGAAATTCTCTTAAAGGCCCACTTTGATTGATTGGCATAAAGATCATCCTCTAATCTGTTTGCCTTCCCAATATCTAAACACCGCAATGCCTGAGTTGCCATCAACCCGTTATTTCCCGTCACCATATCTACTACGATAATTTGCGCTTTTCCCGAATCTGCATATTCCTTTTTTAAGCCTGGCAAAATCTTTTTGTGAAAGTCTGCACAATGGGAACAGGTCGGCGAGGTAAATAAATACATTTGAACCGGCGCACTTTTTCCAAAAGCCCGCATATCCGACGGATTAAAGGCCATTGCATGAAACGAAAAAAATAAACCAAAAATAAAAATGATTATTCTCATATCTGTCTCCTTATTGGATAAAGATAGCACGCTTTGTTTCATTTGTCCAGTAAAAACTTTTCCTTGCCTTTTGTCATCAAATCGGGTAAAATGGAATGTGTTTATGCAAAAAGAAAGGATATCCTATGGCAGGAAGTATTAATAAAGTTGTTTTAGTTGGAAATTTAGGTCGTGATCCGGAAGTGCGTCATACGACCTCCGGCAGCAAGATTGTACATTTATCGGTGGCTACCTCTGATTCATGGCGCGATAAAAATGGCGAACGCCAAGAAAAAACAGAATGGCATCGTGTGGTCATTTTCAACACAAATTTAGCGGATTTTGCAGAGCGTGCCTTAAAAAAAGGATCCAAAGTATATGTGGAAGGATCTTTACAAACCCGTAAATTTACCGATTCGAATGGGGTTGAAAAGTTCACAACCGAAATCGTATTAGGATCCTTCCGTGGCGAATTGGTCGCTTTGGACGGACGCGCCGATAATAATGGTGTTCCAACAGAAAATGGTGACAATAATGTTGCCGCTGATGCGGGCTGGGATTCTGCCGCCGCCACCGGAAAAACGGAAACTTTTGACGACGAAATTCCTTTTTAAGGGGGATTTATGGAACACAAACCAGACTTACAAAAGATCTGGGCAGATGTGGATTGGCAAAATGATACCATTGCCCATTTGCGTCAACAGGTAAAGAAAAAAATACATTCCGGGGTGGAATTGAACCTGGTGTCTAAACGTATCAAAATGGTGAATTTAAATACCCCAACAGTGGAAGATTATACTTTGTATGATTTGGTATTGGATAAAAGCTATCGTGGAAAGGGAAAAAAGGCAGATATTCATTGGTTTGGTGTCATGTCCTTGCTGCGAGGATTGGGGGCAAAACCCGCTTGTCAATTAATTGCCAAAATGCCCCCCGTGGAAAAAGAAAAAAATGAACTGGATTCTTTAAATTTTTTGAAAAATTGGATCAGTGAACGTGAATTAAAGTTGGCATTTTCTGATCGCTATCCCGATAGATAAAATATCCCCGCGGAGTGCAGGGATTTGAAAAAGGGAGTCCTTTTCAGAAAACAAGGAAATCAGTCCTTATCAGTTTTAAAAGTGCCTGAGCCGGCGTTACAGAAAAGTTTTTGACTGACGCGGTCGAACATACAGTTGCCTTTTGGAGAAGTAACAGGAATGAGGTCACGGACAGGGGTGTCGTTATCGTATATTTTACAATAAAATACCCTTTTAGTACCACCCATTGATTTTCCGTCATTGTTATTATGCCTTGCAAACAATGTAAGAGAAAGTGTATTACTTGAATTTCCTGTTTGTGTGATTACGTGTTTAACTGGACTATATTTTTCTCCACTTGTATTACTTACAATTTGTCCGTTTTGATAATACGTTCCAACTGGATAAAAAGTATATTGTGAAAAATCAGGGTATGTTCCTCCCATTGTCCAAGGCGTTTGTGTTCCAATAAGCCAAGTATAATCTGTATTGCCAGTTAAAACTTGCCCATAAATTTCCCAAGAATATGAAACACTTTCATTAAATACAACCCCTGTATCAATATATTGTGTCCCTGTTGATTCAAGATACTGTACTCTTTCACAGCCATTTTTGCATTGGCCAGAGGTCATATCACAAACCATACATTCGTTATTGGTGTTGCAATCGGTATCAACTGTGCAAGTATTTGTTGGGATTTCGCAATCGCTTTCATCACAGAGGTGCGTTTCGGGGTTAAAGACGCCACAAACGGATTTACATGAGCTGTCATCTATCGCATATTCGGTATCACTGGTCGCCCCTTGCATGTCGTTGTTATAGATAATCAGAAAATCATTCGTATTTTCGCAAGTGCTGAGCGGTGTTCCGGGGGTGTTTTCTAAAGATAATCGGCGGATGGGGGTAGCCTCGCCAAGTGTGTTCAAAATGTTTTGGCAGACGGGTTTAGTAACCCCTGACACCTCTATCCCGAATTGTTTATAAAGCCCCTCAGTTGTCACATTTCCAAATTCACCAGCGGAGGTTTTGTTATAAGGTTCAAACTCTGTCAGCGAGGGTTCGCGTCCATTAAAGCCGATCTGCCCCGCCACCACAACGGCTCGTTTTTGTGCCTCACCAATTAAAGTATTCGCCCGATACCGATTCATCGCATTATGATAGCCCGCAATCCCTGCGACGCTGAGGACGCCCATCACCGCCAACACGCCCAACATTTCCACCATAGACCGACCGACTTGCTCTGCCATCCCTGCGAAAGCGGGGATCTCGCTAACGCTCGTCCAAGGATGACAGGCAGGGGTAGAGCGGCCAATTTGTCCTTCCCTTAAAACATAAGGGAAGGTGCAGGATGGGTTTTGGGAAAAACCCCTCTGACTCCCCTTGTTCTTCAAGGGGAGTATAGATTTCAATTCCGACATC
>DFKU01000085.1 GCA_002373615.1 Alphaproteobacteria bacterium UBA3637
CTCGCAATGACAATGAGGGGGTGAAGCGACCACACATCTCTGTCATCCTTGGGGCAGCATCAGTTGAACCCGAGGATCCAGCAGCTTTTAATTCCTTATTGAATAATTTGTCCATTTTTTATCTCCTTTTTAAAGTTAAACAAAGACTCACTGTTTCAGTGAGTGGATGTTCATAACTATGCAGTAAGTAGATAGTCTTACCTATTCAGGCAGACGCCTCTATTCGGTAAGCATCCACCCTATTTATTGGTGAATGCCCAACCAGGGAAATTTTTCCCTTTGTCCATACTGCATGGGCTATGAACCCCACTGTCTGAATGGACAATTCAGACGCCTCCATTATACTCAGATTCTATTTTAAAATGCAAGAAAAAAATAAAAGCCCCAATTTTCGGGGCTTTCTATCATTAAAATTCTTGTTTATTTCCACGTTGGAACAATTGTGAAATTTGCGCTCTGGGCTCAGCCCCTTCATACACCACTTGGTACAGCGCTGAGCAAATCGGTAAATCCAACTTATCGCGCAGTTCATACACCGCTTTTAGGGTGGCAACCCCTTCGGCGAGTTTTGCAAACTTTTCACCTTTCACCAACCCTTCACCATAGGCACGGTTATGACTGTGGGGTGAAAAAAGTGTTGCTTCATAATCCCCCAAATGTGCCAACCCATAGGCACTTTTGGGATTGCCCCCAAAATACCCGATTAAGCGCCCGACTTCCACAGGGGCACGCGCCATCAAAGCGCCCTTTAATCCGCCCCAGCCAAGGCCATCCAATACGCCAGCTGCCACACCAATCACATTTTTTAATGCAGCCCCGACTTCATTCCCCGCCAAATCGTTGCCGTAATAAGTGCGAATCAAAGAACTGTTCATAAAATCAGCAATAGCATGTGTTAATTCCTCTTTTTCCGAATCAATGACAACACAGCTGGGGATGCTCTTCAAATAATCCTGCACATGTCCCGGGCCCAATAACACAGCCACATCTGCCTCTTGCTTGATTTCTTCGTGGAAAATTTGACTCATGCGAAGGCTCGTTCCTTCTTCCAAGCCTTTCATGGCCAATAAAAAAGTCTTTCCTTTTAAATCATAGGTATTCAGTTGCTTACATAATCCCCGAAATCCCTGGCATCCGATGGATACAATAATAAAGTCATTTTTTAAACATTCATTCATATCCGTGGTGTATTTCACGTGATCCGGCATCGTTAAATAGCCGTTGTTGCCTGTTGCCACCAAGGATTGATAGGCAGGATCCTCGGGCACCCCTAAAAACAACACGTCTGCTTTTTTATAGGTTGCAAAGTAATACCCTAAAAAGCCACCCCAACGCCCACAACCAATGACTGATACAGAATTAAAATTTGTCATAAGACCTCCTTTGTTTAAGTTTGAAGCCTAGCAAATTTCCCTTTAAAATGCAAGGCCAAAAAACTGCTTGACTATTGTCAGAAAATATATCAATATGAAAGAAAAAGGGGGAAAATAATATGAGTGATAAAGAAAATTCTGGTCGTTCAATTTGGGAGTTAATTGCAGTCCTGGCGGTGATAGGATTATTTTTTATTACGGTGGTAAAATCCTATAATAAAGCGGTTACAAAGGCAAAAGCTGATGCTCAAGAAAGGCAAATAGCAACATTGGCTAAAGAAGCCCAAATTAAAATGCTAGGGAATACTTCTTTAACTCCCGTAACAGTGAAAGCGGATGATACGGAATACATGATAGGAAAGGGGAAAGAAGGGCCGGCAAAGGATTATTTTGGCGTCAAGGTCAAAACGACCGATAAAGCTCTTTGTGAAGAATTAACGGATACCACATTCTTAAGTCCTGCCCTGATAACGGTAAATGGCAAAAAAGAGGGGGAATGCCCCGGTGATATTGTTTTTTATTTTCCAAAGGCCCCATCCAATACAGCACCGTTAGCTGAAGGGGATGAATCCTTTTTTGATGAAGAAAATGGTGCTGATGATGGTTCAGATAGTTCAAATACATCAGGAGATTCAGGGAATTCAGGTACTTCAGAAGGTTCTGGTGAAACCACTCCAACCCCTAGTGATTATGATGGGGATGAAGATGGATGCACCGGGAATAATTTTACCTATTGTTCCAATGGTTCGTGTGTGTCAACGGCAGATGATTGTCCACAACCAGAAGATTTTGAAGACGATGAAGAAGGCTGTGAAAATGCGAGATTTAATTGGTGCTCAGGGGCATCTACCCCCACCTGTCAAGCCGATTGTTGCGCAGGATTTTCAGAAAATGCCTGCCAAACGGCTTGTGACACAGAAACAGGGGAAATAACGAATAAAACCAATGGAACAGTTTGTCCTGGTGGCGTCTGTGAAGCTGGGGTATGTTCAACCTGCGCTATCAACCCTGAAACGGATTGTTTAAGTAAAGCTTTGGTGGAAGGGGAATGTGCCTGTGCCCCCGCGGCGGATGAAGCGGAATGCACCAGCTGGACCAACAACGAATGTGGTCAAGGTAAATACTGTGTGTTCAACCCGTCGGGTTGTGGCGATAATGACCACGGTACAGGCACCTGCCAACCCGTCAGTTATATTGGGGATTATAGCAGTGCCACAATTGCTGGTCATGAATATACGATGAGTATGTGTGAAAATTGTCCGGATTGGTGGAGTGCGCAGAGTTGGTGTAAAGCCCACGGTAAAACAATGGTGTCTTTATCGGATGTACATTGCACCAGCAGCGGATGCACGGATAAATTGTGGCAAGATTTGGGTAATGCCCTGTATCAAGAAAGCGCTTGGACGACAGACATGTATGATTCCTGCTACGCGTTCGGCGTTGGCCTCGCCAATGGTGGCGTCGCCATCAACCCCGGTGGCGGTCGCCGCAGTCACTACGCCTTCGAGGTTTTGTGTGAGTAGGATTCTGTCATTCTGAGCGTGTGCGAAGAATCTGATAAGCCAAGTGTGACAAGATCCTTCACTAATGTTCAGGATGACAAAAAGTATCCCCGTCTTTAATGGCGGGGATTTTTTCTTGACATTCCCCTCTTTTTCTGCTATAATTCCCCCATTCCCCGAGAATGAGGAGCCTTTGGAACAAACCATCCGCTCACGCTTTTGCAATTCGGTAAAAGACTATTGGGGCAACTTTAATAAAGGAAAATAAAATGTCTAAAAGACTACAATCTAAATTTAAAATTGATCGCCGTTTAGGCGCCAACTTGTCCGGACGGGCAAAATCTTCTTTCAACAAACGCAATTATGGACCGGGTCAACATGGGGCTGATCGCAAAAAAGCCACCGACTACGGAACTCAGTTGCACGCCAAACAAAAATTAAAGGGCGTTTATGATATTTCTGAAAAACAACTTCGGAAATATTACACCGAAGCTTTACGCTTAAAGGGTGACAGCTCTGAAAACTTGGTAGGCTTGTTGGAACGCCGTTTGGATTCGGTTGTTTATCGCATGAAATTCGCCAGCACCATCTACGCTGCACGTCAATTCGTCAGCCATGCTCACGTCACCGTGAACGGTAAAGTGGTGAATATTCCTTCCTATTTGGTGAAGGTGGGCGATGAAATCGCTGTGCGTTCCAAGGCCAAAGAAATGGCTGTTGTGATTGAAGCTTTAGCTTCCACAGAACGCAATGTGCCGGATTATATGACCGTAGATGAAAAGGAAATGAAGGGCACCTTTACACGTGTTCCTCAATTTTCCGAAATCCCATATGCAGCTCAAATGGAGCCCAATTTGGTGGTGGAATTCTACTCTCGTTAATCGGGAAGAAGTTTCAGAAAATCGCTCTTTACGGGGCGATTTTTTTTATGTCCAAAATCAATTCAGGGATATTCCCTAAAATATTTTTCAATCGCATATAGGCCAATAACACTTCTTGATTATTTTTACCAAGACCTATCAGGCCCTTTGTTTTATTTTTGTTTTCTTTTAACCAAGCTAAAGTGCGATTCATCAATAAATTTTTGGCATTAAAGACCAAATAAATGTTTTCCGCTTGTTCCATCCATTTTTTCTGTAATTCGGGATTTTTTCCATCCACAGCAATAACCACTTTATCATAGTTAGGATAAAGCTCTTTCAAGTCTTGTAAAAATTGGTATTGTTTTTGTACGGGCAATTCCCCCAAAAAATAATCAGCTTTTTCCTCTAAGACAGAAATTTCCTCTTTTTCTTGTAAAATTTCTGTTGCGGGAAGTTGTCCTTTTAAAACTTTTTGGGTGGTATCAGATGACTCAGATTTCCCCCTTTCCCCTAAATTGCCGTCTATCCATAAAACAGAAGTTTTCATTTGTTTTAATGATTTTGCTACTTGAAAAGAAATGGAAACAACATCAGAATCATCTGCACCGGTGATTAAAATTCTTTGTGTTGAAATCTTTTCATTCAATAGGTATTCTGGATCAATAAAAGGCATTTATTGTCCTTTTTTTAACAGGTGCGCCAATTTTAAAATTTTTTCTTGAGATTTTAAACTTTCTTCTTTTGTCGCAGGAGTTAATCTTGCCTCAGTCATTATTTCTTGCCACAGAGCAGGGGGAATGTTGCGCTTAAAAACTGTCTGAACACAGGGATCAAGTACTTGAATAGCTTTCACAAAATCCTTTCTATGAACATAACGCAGTATATTTTGAATATCTTCATCTTTCCAATTTAGGAACTGATGAAAAGGTGTTTTTCTTTGAGATTTAAGTATCTGGTAAATTGTTTTTTCCGCTTTTTGTAGCAGATACCTCTGAACCCCTAATTTTTCGATATAATTTAAATGAAGTGAAATTTGGTTTTTATAATAATTATCAAAAAATTCCATTAATTCTGAAGCTTTTTCGATGGATATGCTGTGTAAAATAGTCGCTGTAACTTCCGGGTTTTTTCGCTTTAATTCCTCGGCTAAATAGGGACTGGGGATTTTTTCCGCTTTTTCCCATAAAGGATTATTTGAAACAACAAATTTCATTGTTTTGCCTGTCTTTTTCCTTTCTTTTACCAGCCAGAAAATCCCCAGAACAATGAATAAGGTAAGTATCCCTGCCAAACGCATTAAACAAATGGGTGTCAGTCCAAAAGTCCATAAGGGAACTTTGGGGAAGGGGAGCATTTCAATGCTTAAAAAATCCCCTCTTTTCGGATCATATCCGGCGGCACCCTTAATTAAGTTTTGATAGGCAGACATTTTTCCTTTGTCACGCTCATTAATCAAAACGCTGATAAATTGCTTTTCTAAAACAGGTCCTCTTTGGCGTTCAATTGTTTCTGTCAGTGTGAAAGGGTTGTATTGTTTTTGAACGATATTTTTGTTGGTAATTTCTGCCCGAACACTGGCGCGTATATTTCCTACTCCTGTGGCAGGCTCTAATAAATTAATTAACTTATTTTCTAATTGCTGTGCATATTCATATTGTAAAGCAAAGGGAGATTTTGGATAAAATCTTTGGCAAAAAAGGCCTCCGACATACATAAAACAGCATATCGCCACCGATAAAAAAAGAACTTGGAACCCCTTACTTTTCACCATTTGCTCCTTTTTGATAGGGCTATTTTCGCAAGTTTTACCCCGAAAGTCAAGAATTATTTTGCTTTTTAATGGAATTTGCGCTATAATAAAAAGTATGAAATGGGATATACACCAATTTGAAACTTTGGAAAGTACAAATGCAACGGCACTTTTGTGTCCTGTTGGAACGGTTGTGATGGCCGAAAGCCAAACAGCGGGCAGGGGGCGTTATGGGCGCACTTGGCAAAGCCCTAAAGGAAATCTTTATATGTCCTTGGTGGTTCCTGATTTTGGAAAAGATAACTATGCTCTGCCTTTTTTGACGGCGGTTGCTGTGGCGGACAGTTTGCCCGGCTTTGAAATATCCCTAAAATGGCCGAATGATGTGCTTTTGTCGGGTAAAAAATTGGCGGGTATTTTGATTGAAAAAGCGGATGATAAATTGGTGGTGGGTATTGGTGTGAATGTGATGACTTCACCTACCGATGGCGTCCTTTATCCCACTGCGAATTTGGAAGGCAGACTGCGTCCTATGACACTCGCTAAACGCATTTTGTTGCAATATAATACTTTGCTGGATTTACTTCAAAAAAAGGGATTCAAGGAAATCCGAAAGCGCTGGCTTTCCTATGCCACGAACCTTCATAAGCCGATTTCTATTCATTTGGCAGATGCCGAATTTCAAGGAATTTTTAAAGGAATTGATGCCAAAGGCGCTCTTCTTTTAAAACAAAAATCAGGGACCCGAACCCTTAATGTCGGGGATGTATTTTTTAATTTAAATAAGGATAAATAATGACTGAATTAAATTTTTCAAACGAAGAACTGGTCTTTGTGCCGGTGGGCGGCGCGACGGGCGTCGGTATGAACTGTTTTGCCTATGGATTGAATGGAAAATGGTTGGTGGTGGATTGCGGGATAGGCTTTCCGGATGATAATTTGCCTGGGGTGGATTGCTTGCTTCCCGATCCTCAATTTTTGTCTGAACATAAAGCGGACATTGTGGGACTCGTGATAACACATGCCCACGAAGATCATATCGGCGCGATTCCGTATCTCTGGCATGATTTACAATGCCCGATTTATTGCACCGCCTTTGCCAAAGAATTGATTGAACATAAATTGATGGAAGCGGGTCTTTTGGGGCGCACTGAAGTCCACACCGTTAGCCAAGGCGATGTCATTGAACTGCCACCTTTTGAAATTGAATTTGTAAAGATGACGCATTCTATTCCTGAACCCAATGCGCTGGCTATTCGTACCAAGGCGGGGCTGGTTGTTCACACAGGCGATTGGCGCTTTGAAGAAAAAAGTGCTTCAGAAAGCACCACCGATTATGAAACTTTGAAAGAGCTTGGGAAGGAAGGCGTTTTGGCGGTGGTGTGTGATTCCACGAATACTTCTGAAGAAAAAGTCCATGCCAACGAAGCTGATGTCCAAGCGACTTTAACCAAATTGATTGGCGAACACCCCCATTCAAAAATTGCGGTGGGCTGTTTTGCCAGTAACGTGGTGCGTATGCAAAGCATTTATCAGGCAGCCAAAGCCAACAACCGCGTGGTGTGTTTATTGGGGCGCAGCCTGTGGCGCATTGATGCAGCCGCGCGTGCGACAGGGTATTTCAAGGATATTCCTGAATTTTTATCGGAGCAAGAGGCGCTGGAATTGCCTTCCAATCAAGTGCTTTATATCTGTACAGGATCGCAGGGGGAACGCCATTCTGCCCTTAATAACTTGACCTCTATGATGCCTACTCCGAATCAAGTTTCCTTTGGGGCAGGGGATGTCGTGATTTTTTCCTCCAGTGTGATTCCCGGAAATGAAAAAGCCATAGACCTATTACAGAAAAAACTCCGTTCTAAAGGCATCCAAATCATCACGGAAAAAACAGAATTGGTTCACATTTCCGGCCACTATGCGGGTGAGGATTTAAAGAAAATGTATAACTTACTTAAACCCCATATCGTGCTTCCTGTTCATGGCGATACGTATGAGCTTAACTGCCACACACAAATGGCCAAAGAAATGGGAATTCCGTTTGCAATAGGCCTGAATGATGGTCAGGTAATTTCCTTAAAAGAAACGCCTGAAATTGTTGGCGAAATACCGTCAGGAATTTTGGCTGTGGACGGCAATCAAATTATCCCCTTGAATGCTGAGGTTTTGAAAAAGCGCCGTAAAATGATGGATGAAGGAACGGCCGTTTTGACCTTGGTTGTGGATCAAAATGCGCAAGTGGTGGGAATGCCACAACTTTCCACCTTTGGTCTTATCCCGGATGATGATGAAGCCATCAAAGGCGAATTGGGGCAAGCCATCTCTAAATCACTGGCCGAAATAGCACCGGAGCGTGTGGGTGAAGATAACCTCATCAAAGACAAAATGCGCCATGTTGTCAGAGTTTTCTTAAAAGAACACTTTGGTAAAAAACCTTTATTGGAAGTTCACCTCATCCGTGTTTAAAATACTTCTTTTGGGATCGTAATCCGCATTTGAAAGTGATGAAATATCAATGACGGTGTGGATTAAATCTTCTAATTTATAGGGCTTATCCAAATGGGTAGCGCGTTCACGAATATCAGGGCGCACTTTTTCCAGTTCCTTTGACAGCCAAATCCGTAAAGGGACAGATGTCATGGGCTCATTGGCCAATTCTGAATGCCCCAATAATTTTGTGGTCGTTGTATCAAAAACATCTTCCCCATGGTCCGAAAAATAAAGCAGGTAATTGCCCCCTTTTTGCCCCTTTAATTTTTGAATCATTTGGGCTAACACCCAATCTGTGTACCGAATAGAATCATCATAGGTATTTAAAAATTCTTGATTTTTACCGGATAATTTTTTATCGGGAAGTGTGTCTATAAAATGCCGAAATTCGGATGGATAGCGATTGACATAGGCGGCATGCGATCCGATTAAATGCACAAAAATGACTTTCTTTTCTTCCTTATTATCCAAAATTTTTTGAATATCGGGCAGCATATCTTCATCTAATCCCGCTTTTTCAAAACGTTTCAGTCCCCCAAAATTAAAACATTTATTATAATCAGCATGTGTTGTCATAGCGGTAATAACCGTATCCCTTTCATCCAAGGCATATTGATTAGAAAGCCAATAGGTCTTAAAGCCCGCTTGCTTAAAGTAATCAATCAAAGACCCTTTTGAATAAACTAAATCAGGGTGCGCTTCATCCGCAAAGCTGATGGCTTTTTCCAAGGAAGGCATTGTTTGCGCATATTGTGAGCGTACTTTCGAAAAAGATAAAATTTCCTCTTTTATTTTATCCGTAAATTCATTGGTGTTTCTGGGATACCCATAACACGAATAATGCATAGCATTGGAACTTTCCCCTATCACAATCATATAGGTCTGCTTGCCCTTTATTTTTGATTTAATTTCATCAAAAGTGGGTGCTTTACATTCGGCGACTTTTCTCCTTAAAGCCAAATAATTTCTGCGATATTCAAAGTAATGATAAATTAAATTGGAATAGGGATTTAACACATATCCGTCTTTAAATTTTGGCCACCGTTTGGGCAGGTTTTGGATAAAGGGAATCCCCATAAAGATGGCACAAATAACCACAAAAGCTTGAACAAATAAAGAAGAATAACTGGGCGTTTCCAGATGCGGCAAAAAATAAAAGGGAACCCCATAAAATAAAATCAATCCCACGTATAAAACAGGCGGAATATTTTGACTGATAAATTCCTTTGTTTCACGCATGTTTGTCACAAAGAAACTGTAAAAGGTATTGATGCCAATCCTGACCCCGAACAAGTAAATGTGCCCTAACTCTAAAAACATTAAGGGCATAAAAATCGCTTGAATGATCATCAAATAACTTTTGGTAATTTCAGGTTTAATCAAAAGGGGAAGTGTAACCAAAGCACAAACGGGAAAAGTGCGTATAAAATCTTTTAAAACCAATTTTCGAAAGGTTTTATTTTTCAGTTTTTCAACGGATAAAGTTTTTCCTGTGACATAAATCAAAGGCAAAAAGCCGATGACTAGAATATACAAGATGGGTGCCAAAAAATGATTCATTTTATTCCTTTCAAATTTTTGGGTATTATAATATGTCCCACAACCTGTGTCAAGCAAACTTCTTGCAATTCTTTTTTATTTGGATTATACTAAGTTTCATGAAAAGTAATAAAACAGGAATTATCCGTATTTTAAAGGCCTTCACCTACTCATGGCAGGGGCTAAGGGCGACTTTTCAATCAGAATCCGCCTTTCGCCAAGATTTAGTTGTTTTCATTTTGGGAACGTTCATTAGTTTCTTTTTGTCCGTTTCAGGATTTGAACGCGCTTTAATGCTGTTTTCGCTGGTTTTGATTTTGCTGATGGAATTGGTGAATACTGCCATAGAGGTCATCATTGACCGCATTTCCCCGAAATTTCATCCTTTATCGGGCCGCGCAAAGGATATCGGCAGCGCTTTGGTTTTAATCGCCTTTATCAATGCCATAATGGTGTGGGCTCTGATTCTGTTTTAAGTTTAAATTCCAAAACACCCGCCTCATCAAAGAAAATTTTTAATCCTTCTTCTTTCATTTCAAAGGTGTGCCCGTTTGTTAAAGAATCAAAATATTTTCGCTCAGCTTTCATGCGGGGCAGAATATCTGATTTCATGGTACTTGTAATGCCAGAAAAGCTGATCACGTTATCATAAATATGATATTGTCCCCAATATTCATTCACCGCTTTTCCATAAAAGCGTCCATCAGGATTAAATCCCAACGTAATTTCCATAGGGACTTCGCCACTTGTCAACAGATATTCCTGCCCAACGGGTGTCAAAGGCTTTTCCTTACACCCCATCAAAACTGCCAATAAAGTCAAAAATAAAAATCGCATATTTCTATTTTCTTCTTTTTGCGCTTAAAAGTCAATAAATAACCCTTGACAAGTCAAAAAAAATCGTGTATAATCGCCCCAATTCAAATTTAGAAAAGGAGTTTTTAAGATGAAACGTACATATCAACCCAGTCAATTGGTTCGCACGCGTCGCCATGGTTTCCGCGCTCGTATGGAAACAAAGGGGGGGCGTAAGGTTATTAATGCCCGCCGTGCACGTGGTCGTAAAGTCTTAAGCGCTTAAAGGCACTCATAAAAAAATAAAAGCACCACTTTAAACAGTTGGTGCTTTTTGAAGGTTAAAATGACTCTGACGCGAATGAAAAGACACTTTGATTTTGTTGAAATGCGGGATGCCCCCTTTAAGGCATTCACCAAAAGTTTTGTCCTGCAAATGCGTCCGAATGATAAAGGACAAACGCGTTTTGGCTTTACCGTTTCTAAAAAGATTTCCAAACGGGCGGTGGTTCGGAATAAATTGCGCCGTCAAATGCGTGAAATTGTGCGCCTTTCTCCGACCCTGCAGCAAAAATATCCCAGCCACGATTTGATTTTGATTGCGCGGGAGGAGGCTCTGCAACGCCCCTATGCGCAACTTACCCAAGATTTTACCTATCTTTTAACCCATTTTCATAAAATGGATGATGAAAAAAATTCTGATTAGCTTTGTGCGCCTTTATCAACTCACTTTTTCCTCGCTGATGGGGCATACATGCCGCTTTCAACCCACATGCTCAGAATATGCGCGTGAGGCTTTGGCAGTTCATGGTTGCTTTAAGGGTACTTACCTTACATTCAAACGTCTTTTAAAATGCCACCCTTGGGGGAAATCAGGCTATGACCCCGTCCCTCCTAAAAAATAACTCTTGACATCTAAAAAATTTTCGTCTAAAAAGGAATCAGGAAATTAAAAAAGGGATAAAAAATGTGTGATAAAAAAGGAATTTTTAAAATGCTTAAAACGCTCAGAAGCCTGATTTTGTACACACACACACACACACACACACACACACACATGTAAGTGTTGCTAAGAAATTTTTTGCGCGCCAGCGCAAAATAACCACCGTTTTTCTAAACGGTGGTTTTATCATTTTAACATTCAACAAAAGGAGTCAAATATGTTAAAAGAAACAAATAATATAAATTCAATATGTCATACCCGACCTGATCGGGTATCCAGCAGAATGATATTCAATAATAAAGAATACCATACCGCTGGATCCTCGGGTT